>DASXQC010000420.1:0-7480 GCA_036493235.1 Reyranella sp. | reverse complement strand
TCGATGGCGATCGCCCAGAGCGGCATCGAATCGGGCTGGGGAACCTCGTTTGCCGCGCGCAACGGCAACGCATTGTTCGGCCAGATCCAGGCGAGCGGCAGCCACGCCGTGTCGGTGCCGTGGAAACCGGGTTCCGGCATGCCGCAGCCCTTCACCAATGTCGGCGAGGCAGCCGAAGCTTACGTCTCCAACCTCAACACGCATCCGGCCTACGCCGCCTTCCGTACCGAGCGTGCGGCGATGCGCCAGCGCGGCGAGGCGCCCGACGGTTATCGCCTGGTCGGCCAGCTGGTGAAGTATTCCGAGCTCGGCCAGCAGTATGTCGGCTTCGTGCGCCAGGTGATGCGCGAGGACAAGCTTACCGACTTCGACAAGGCGAAGCTTTCGGCCTTCTAGCCGGTCACATCATCGGCTTCGGCAGATCGGCGTCGCTGATCAGCGCATAGCGCCGCGCGTCGAACAGCTGATAGTGCCACCACTCATTGCGATAGAAGTCCCAGCCGGCCGTGGTCATCAGTCCCATCAGCAGCAGGCGGTTGCGTTGCGCCTCCTTCGAGACGTCGGTCCGGCCGTGGTGCGACAGCGGCGTGAAGGCATCGAAGCCGGTGCCCATGTCGAGTTCGCGCCCATCCTCGAGCAGAGTGAGATCGACCGCCACGCCGCGCGAATGCGGCGAGCCGCGCCGCGGGTCGGCGAGGAATTCGGGATCGGGATTGAAGTTCCACAGCTTCCACTGCGCTTCGGTCGGTCGCAGGGCGTCGAAGACGCGCAGCCGCAGACCGAGGGACCGTGCGAGATCGATCGCGACCTGCAGCTTGTCCGCGGCGTCACGATGCAGGAAGCATTCGGCTTTCCGGTACACCGGCTGGCCGGTTAGATTGTCGGCGGTCGCGTAGGCCAGTGTCACGTCGACATCGAAGACGGGCGGGGCGATCTCAACCAGGTCGAATTTCATGACTGCACAATGCCCAGCCGATTCGGCAAGCGCCAGCGCATGACCGTCCTTGCTTTCGACTGCGCCATCAGCGGCCTCGCCGTCGCCGTCGTGCGTGACGGCATCGGCCTCGCCGAGCGCCGCGAGGAAGGCCGCGGCCAGGCGGCCACGCTGTTGCCGGCGATCGCCGCGACGTTGGAGGAAGCAGGCGTCGACCGCACGGCGCTGTCGCTGATCGCCGTCACTGTCGGGCCCGGCAGCTTCACCGGCGTGCGCGTGGGCCTCGCCGCCGCGCGCGGACTGGCATTGGCGCTCGACGTGCCGCTGGCGGGTATCACGACGACGGCCGCATTGCTGGCCGCTGCACCGAACGACGAGCGAGTCTCGGTCGCGGCGATCGACACGCATCTCGGCGACTGGTTCTGTGCTCTTGGAGGACAGGCTCCGTTCGTCGCGACGACCGAGGCGCTGGCGGCCAAGCTCGGCGGACAGCCGGGCCGCATCGTCGGGCCTCAAGCAGAAGCCTTGGCGCAACAGGTGCCCAATGCGATTGCCCATCAGGTGCTGCCGGATCCGGTCGTGCTGGCGCAGCTCGCGATGGCTGACGGCATCGACGCGTGGCGCGCCCGTAACAAGGCCGAAGGGCTGCCGCGGCCGCTCTACCTGCGCGGCGTCAATGTCACCTCGCCCGACGGCACGCGTCGGACAGTCGAATGAACAGCTTCGTGCTTCAGCGGATTGGCGCGCTCGATCTTGACCGGGCGGCCGGCCTGCATCGCGCCGCCTTCGCGCCGATGGGCGAGCGGCCATGGACGCGCCAGGACATGGCGGAATTGCTCGCCACGCCGGCCGGCGGCGGACTGATCTTGCAGATCGATGGCGAAGACGCCGGCGTCGTGCTGTGGCGGACCATTGCGGACGAGGCGGAACTCCTCACGCTTGCCGTCGATGTCAGGCACCGCCGACGCGGTGTCGGTGCCGCCCTGCTCGGCCAGGTGATCGTGCGTTCACATCGGCAGGGCGCACGCCAACTCTTCCTCGAGGTCGGCGTCGACAATCCGGGCGCCCGCTCGCTTTATGAACAAGCAGGCTTCATCGAAGTGGGACGACGCGCAGCTTACTACCAGCGGCCGACGGGTTTTGCCGATGCGCTCGTCCTGCGTCTCACGCTCGGCGATGGCGGCCTCAGCGGTGGCGGATAGTCACGATATGGTCATTGCCCGCCGGTACGATCCCCAAAATGATGTGTCCCTCGTCCCGTGCTGCCCGCGGCACGTTGCGCAACGGCTCTTCGCCGCGCAGACGGACGGCCAGCACTTCGCCGGGCTGCATGCGTTCGAGCTTGAGCTTGGTGCGCACGAACGTCATGGGGCAGACCTCGCCGGTGATGTCGAGTGTCTGGTCGGGACTGGACCTCTCGGGAGTGGACATGGCGCCAACTATACCCGGTTCGGCAGGCGGTGTAGGGTGCGCCGAGATGCCTGATCAGAAGTCGAAGCTCGAAGCCCTGTGCGCGGAGAAGGGTCTCAAGATGACCGACCAGCGCCGCGTGATTGCGCGCGTATTGTCGGACTCCCACGATCATCCGGACGTCGAACAGCTGCACAAGCGGGCGACTGCCGTCGATCCCAACATCTCGATCGCGACGGTGTACCGAACCGTACGGCTGTTCGAGGAGGCAGGCATTCTCGCCAAGCACGACTTCGGTGACGGTCGCGCGCGCTACGAGGAAGCGCCGAGCGAGCACCACGATCACCTGATCGACATCCAGAGCGGCAGGGTCATCGAATTCCACAACGACGAGATTGAGGACCTGCAGCGCAGGATCGCCGAAAAGGCCGGCTACCGTTTGGTCGGCCATCGTCTGGAGCTGTTCGGGGTTCCCCTGGACGGCAAGTCCGACCGACAGAAATGAGTGGACGGCTTCCCCGCCGACCCGATAATGACCGGATGATCGGGGCGGCACCGTTGCGGATGACACATGCGCATTGACCGTGCTGACAGTGAAGCCGAGCTTCTTGGCCCGCCGATTTCCAATCGGGAAATCGTCAAGGTCGTTGCCGGCGACTTCGAGGTCCGTCTCGCCAAGACGGCCGAGGAAATCGACGCCGCGCAGCGGCTGCGCTACCGCATCTTCTACGAGGAGATGTCGGCGCATCCGACGCCGGAGATGGCGGCGCAGCGCCGCGACTTCGATCCGTTCGACGAAATCTGCGATCATCTGCTGGTGCTCGACCGTCGCCGCGGCGAGGGCCCGGAGGGAATCGTCGGCACCTACCGGCTGATCCGCCGCGAGCACGCGGCGAAGATGGGCCGCTTCTACTCGTCCGCCGAGTACGACATCACCAAGATCATCGAATATCCCGGCGAGGTGCTGGAGCTCGGTCGCTCATGCATCGCCAAGGACGCGCGCAACACCGCGACCATGCAGATGCTGTGGCGCGGCATCGCGCTCTACGCCCACCACTACAACATCCAGATCATGTTCGGCTGCCCCAGTACCCCCGGCACCGATCCGAGCCAGCATGCCCAGGCGCTGTCCTACCTCTATCACCATCATCTCGCGCCGCCGGAGCTGCGCGTGCGCGCGCTGCCGCATCGCTACGTCAAGATGGACCTGCTCGAGCCCGGCAGCTACGAGCCGCGCAAGGCGCTCGCCCGCGTGTCGCCGCTGATCAAGGGCTACCTGCGGCTCGGCGGCTTCGTCGGCGACGGTGCGGTGATCGATTCGGAGTTCGATTCCACCGACGTGTTCATCATCGTCAAGACCGAGCTGGTGACCGAGAAGTACATGCGCCACTACGAGCGCGGCGCGACCGACAAGGACTGATCGCCTCCTCGATGTGGATCGGCTCTCCCGCGCGCGGCGCCTTCCGGCTGCTGTGCTATTTCACCATCACGATCATTGCCGTCCCGTTCTATCTGCTGGGAACGGCGCTGCGCATCCAACCGGTGATCCGCTGGATGCCGGTGATGTATCATCGCCTCGTCTGCCTGATCCTCGGCATCCGCGTGCGGGTGCGCGGCACGCAGTCGGGCGTAACGCCGACCCTGTTCGTCTGCAACCACGTCTCCTATCTCGACATCGAGGTGCTGGGCGGGCTGGTGCCGGGCAGTTTCGTCGCCAAGGCGGAGGTGGCCACCTGGCCGTTCTTCTCGACCCTCGCCAAGGCACAGCGCACGATCTTCATCGAGCGCACCTCGGGCAAGACCAGCGCCAGCCGTGACGAGATGATGAGGAGGCTCAACACCGGCGACAACCTCCTGCTGTTCCCCGAGGGCACCTCGAGCGACGGCACGCGGGTGCTGCCCTTCCGCAGCGCACTTTTTGGAGTGGCTCAGCTGCGCCGTGACGAGAAGCCGATCGTGGTGCAGCCGGTCGCGATCTCCTACACCCGCCTCGACGGCATTCCGCTCGGCCGCTACTGGCGGCCCTTGTTCGCCTGGTTCGGCGACCTCGACCTGGTGCCGCACCTCTGGCAGATGACCTGCCTGGGCGAGACCGAGGCGGTGGTGACCTTCTTCCCGCCGGTCGACATCGACAAGCTGGGCGACCGCAAGAAGCTGGCCGAATTCTGCTTCCGGCAGGTTTCCCTGGGCGTGCAGGCCGCCAATTGCGGCCGCGACGAGCTTTTGCCCAAGCTGGCCTAGGCGGCCCGCTTTTGATAGAAACCGGCCGTTCCAGCACCGGAGACCAATGACTTCCGTCCGCTCCAACGGACAGCGCAAGCGCGTCTTCATCCGCACCTACGGGTGCCAGATGAACGTCTACGACTCGGACCGCATGGCCGACGTCCTGCGGCCGCTCGGCTATGCGCTCGCGCCGGCGCCCGAGCAGGCGGATCTGGTGGTGCTGAACACCTGCCATATCCGCGAGCACGCCTCGGAGAAGGTCTATTCCGAACTCGGCCGCATGCGCGACCTCAAGGTCGAGCGTCGCGCCGAAGGCAGTGACCTCACCATCGCGGTGGCGGGCTGCGTCGCCCAGGCGGAGGGCGAGGAGATCGCCAAGCGCCAACCGGCGGTCGACATCGTGGTCGGCCCGCAGGCCTATCACCGTCTTCCGCAGCTTCTTGCCGAAGCCGAGCGCAAGGCCGCGATCCTCAAGGCCGGCAAGCGCCTGCCGGGTGCGGGCGTGCTCGACACCGACTTCCCGGCCGAGAACAAGTTCGACCACCTGCCGGCGCCGATGGGCGTGCGCGCGGGCTCGGCCTTCCTGTCGATCCAGGAAGGCTGCGACAAGTTCTGCACCTTCTGTGTCGTGCCCTATACGCGCGGCGCGGAGTATTCGCGGCCGTCCGCCAAGGTGCTGGCGGAGGCACGCCAGCTCGTCGACGCGGGTGCGATCGAGATCACGCTGCTCGGCCAGAACGTGAATGCCTATCACGGCGAAGCAGAAGACGGTTCGACCTGGTCGCTTGGCCGTCTGATCCGGGCGCTGGCCGAGATCGAGGGCGTGGCGCGCATCCGCTACACGACCTCGCATCCGCGCGACATGGACGACGAGCTGATCGCGGCGCACGGCGAGGTGCCGCAGCTTATGCCGTACCTGCATCTGCCGGTGCAGTCGGGCTCGAATCGCATCCTCGAGGCGATGAACCGCCGTCACGATCGCGACCTCTTCCTGCGCATCGTCGATCGCCTGCGCACCGTGCGGCCCGACCTCGCACTGTCGTCCGACTTTATTGTCGGCTTCCCGGGGGAGAGCGACGCCGATTTCGACGACACCATGCGCCTGATCGAGGAGGTGGGCGTCGCTTCGGCCTTCTCCTTCAAGTACAGCCGTCGTCCGGGCACGCCGGGTGCGGCGATGGCCGATCAGGTGCCGGAGGCCGTGAAGTCGGCGCGGCTGCATGCCCTCCAGGCGTTGCTGGGCGAGCAGGCGCGCGCCTTCAACGCCTCGAAGGTCGGCCAGACCGTGCCGGTGCTGTTCGCCGAGCCGGGCCGCAAGCCCGGCCAGCTGGTCGGCAAGACGCCGTGGCTGCAGTCGGTCTATGCCGAAGGCAATGCGCGGCTGATCGGCCATATCGTCGAGGCGCGGCTCACCGAGGGCCATGCCAATAGCGTGGCCGGTGAGATCGTCACGGGTTCCTACGAGGTCGCCGCGTGAGTGTCACCCGCCGGGTCGCGTTCGACGACAATTCGGTGCTGGTCGAGCTCTATGGCGTGCACGACCGCAACCTCGCCCGCATCGAGCAGCTCGCGAATGTCCGTCTCGCCGCGCGCGCCAACCAGGTCGAGATTACGGGCGAGAGCGACGATGTCGGTGTCGCGCACAAGGCCCTGACCAGCCTGTACGAGCGCCTGAAGCGCGGGCTCGGCGTCGACACGGCCGATGTCGATGCCGCCGTCCGCTTTGCCCGGGTCGGCACCGACGGTGACGACGAGGGCATCCGCACGCGCAAGCGCACCATCAACGCCCGCTCGCCCGGCCAGCGCGAATACCTGGCGGCCCTGCGTGAGCGCGACATGGTGTTCGCCCTGGGGCCGGCGGGCACCGGCAAGACCTATCTCGCGGTCGCCATGGGCGTTCAGCTCCTGCTGGCCGGCAAGGTCGAGCGTATCGTGCTGTCGCGGCCGGCGGTCGAGGCAGGCGAGCGGCTGGGCTTCCTGCCCGGCGATCTGAAGGAGAAGATCGACCCTTATCTGCGGCCGCTCTACGACGCGCTGCACGACATGGTGCCGGCCGAGCAGATCGCCAAGCGCATGGAAGCAGGCGACATCGAGATCGCGCCACTCGCCTTCATGCGCGGCCGTACGCTGGCGCATTGCTACGTCATCCTCGACGAGGCGCAGAACACCACGCCGATGCAGATGCGCATGTTTTTGACCCGGCTCGGCGAGGGCTCGCGCATGGTCGTGACCGGCGACCCCAGCCAGGTCGACCTGCCGCGCGGCGAGCGGTCGGGCTTGATCGATGCCGTCGAGACACTGGGCCACGTCGAGGGCATCCGTTTCATACGACTGAGTTCCAAGGACGTGGTGCGCCACGACCTCGTGACCCGCATCGTCGAGGCCTATGACGCCAAAGACCGCAGCAAGAGCAAAGGTTGACGTCGTCCTGATCGACGCCGCCTGGACCAGGGCGCTGCCAGGCGTCGAGCGCCTGGTGCGCAAGGCCGCGCGCGCGGCGCTGGGCATGAAGGTGAGGTCGCTCACCGTGGCATTGTCCGATGACAAGCGCGTGCAGGCGCTCAACAAGCGCGACCGCAGGAAGGACAAGCCGACCAACGTGCTGTCCTATCCGTCGGGCGAGAAGGCGTTCCTCGGCGACATCGTGCTGGCGCGCCAGACCGTGTGGCACGAGGCGAGGGAGCAGAAGAAGGCGTCGGCCGACCATGTCGCGCATCTTGTGGTCCACGGCACGCTGCATCTCCTGGGCCACGACCACGAGACAAGCGATGCCGATGCCGAGCGCATGGAAGCGCTGGAGCGGCGCATCCTGAAGAAGCTCGGGATCGCCGATCCTTATCTCGAGCGCTGAGGACTCTTGTGCTGGGGGCACGCCACTGGAGTGGCGCGATCTTTTCATTGGACCGCGCGCTT
>DASXQC010000419.1:0-8262 GCA_036493235.1 Reyranella sp. | reverse complement strand
CATGCTGGCGGCGCTGAGCCTCGGCCACCGCTTCGGCCTGGTGACGGTCGATCCGGTCTTCTTGCCGTGGCACGAGCGGCAGGTGCGCGCGGCCGGCCTTGCCGAGCGCTGCGCTGGCATCAAGGCGATTACGGTGAACGTGGCGGGCTTCATGAAGGCCTTCACCGACAAGAAGGCTTACGCCGCAGTGCGCGCCCAGTTCGTGAAGCAGGTGAAGCCGCTGGTCGAGCTGGGCGCCGAGGTGATCATTCCCGCCGGTGGGCTGCCGATGATGCTGTTCGCGCCTGAGCGACCATTCCTGATCGACGGTGCGCCTGTGTTGCACGGCATTGCTGTCGTCGCCAAAGCCGCGGAGATGGCCCTGGCGTTGAAGGACATCAGCGGCGTCTCGATCAGCCGGCGCGGCACCTACGCCAAGGCGCCACAGGCCTCGATCGACGAATTCCTGTCGCGCGTCAGCTGATTCGCCGCCTCATCGCGGTGACGGCGGCGCCGGGGCTGGTGAGCACGGGGGTGCTCGGCACTTTCGGGCGCAGCAGGCGGGCGGCCGGCGCCATCGAGAACTGGGCGAGCATGATCGCGTTGCAATGGGCGAGGGCGGTGCCGGCTTCGGCGACAAGTTCGTCGTGCCGGTCGCGGTCGCCGGCCAGGAGGGCGTCCATGGCGTCCGGGACGAACTTGGTTTGCAGCGTCACGTTGACACCTGCCTTGGCGGCATCGGCCTTGAACTCGACGCCCATGCTGGCGATCGACGGCTCGAAGGTCGCCAGCATGCCGACCGTGCCGCCGACGGCGATGGCCTCGGCGAACATCGCCTCGTTGGGCTTGAGCACCGGCACCGCGACCGACTGCGCCACGCGCTCGATGGCCGGCCCGAAGGCGGAGCAGGTGAACAGGATGCCGTCGGCGCCGAACGACAGGGCGTAGCGGCCCAGCGTGTCGAAGCGGCCGTACATGGCGTCGGTCAGATCGGGCGCCAGCGCTCGGTCGCGGCTAAGGGAGTCGTCGAGCAGGTTCACCAGGTCGGGCTCGGGCCAGTCCTGGACGAAGGCGGTGCGGATCGGCTCGACGGCCGCGGGAGTGGCGTGGATCAGGGCAATGCGCGTCATGGCTGCCGGAACATACAACCCAAATTCGGTGGCTGCCCACAGGCGACCGGCAGTAGGTTGCCCGCGTGAGGTAGGTGCCGGCGTCCCGCCGTCACCGGGAAAGCGAAGGAGGCCCCCATGGCGGGCAGCGTGAACAAGGTAATCCTGGTCGGAAATCTCGGCCGCGACCCCGAAGTGAAGTCCATGCAGGATGGCAGATCCCTGGTGAACATGTCGGTCGCCACGTCGGATACCTGGCGCGACCGCCAGAGCGGCGAGCGCAAGGAGCGCACCGAATGGCACCGCGTCGTGATCTTCAACGAGAAGCTTGCGGAAGTGGCGCAGAAGTACATCCGCAAGGGCTCCAAAATCTATATCGAGGGCCAGCTCTCGACCCGCAAATGGACCGACCAGAGCGGCCAGGAGCGCTACACGACCGAGGTCGTGATCCCGCGCTTCGGCGGCGCGCTCACCATGCTCGACGGCCGCGGCGACGGTGGCGGTGCCGGCGCTTCGATGGGCGGCGGCGGGGACGATGACTTCGCTCCTCCGCCCTCTAACGGCGGTGGCGGCGGCGGTGGTCGTCCGGCGACAGCGGCCCGCAGCAAAGCCGAGCTCGACGACGACATTCCGTTCTAGAGCCATCGGGGCACTGTGACGCCGTTCAAGGTTCTCGTCCTTGGCGGCAGCGGTGTGTTCGGCAGCCGGCTGTGCCGGCTGCTTGCCGACGATCCCCGTCTTGCGGTGACGGCAGCCGGTCGCACGCGCGACCGGCTCGAGCCGTTGGTGAAGGAACTCGGCATCGCCGTGCTGACGCTCGACTGGCGGCGCGATCTTGATCGCGTGCTGGGCGGGCAGCGCTTCGATGCGCTGGTCCATGTCGCCGGTCCGTTCCAGGGGCAGGACTACGCCGTCGCCGAGGCCTGCATCCGGCATCGCGTGCACTATCTCGACCTCGCCGACGATGCGGCGTTCGTCTGCGGCATCGACAGGCTCGATGAGGCGGCGAGGGCAGCGGGCGTGCTGGTCTGCAGCGGCGCCAGCACCGCACCCGCGATCACCGGCGCGGTGGTCGAGACGGCGCGCGACTTCATGAGCGTCGAGCGCGTGCGCATCGGCATCGCGCCGGGCAACGACGCGCCGCGCGGTCCGGCGCTGGTCGAGGCGATCCTGTCGTGCGCCGGCAAGCCGATTGCCGACCAGCCCGGCCGCCGTGTGTGGAGCACGCCGCGGCGCATGAATGTGCCGGGGCTCGGCACACGCTGGGTGGCGGCCTGCGATCTGCCCGAGCCGAAGCTCTTCGCGCAGCGCTTCGGTGTGCGCGACACCTATGCCGGCGCGGGGCTCGAGCTTTCGGTGCTGCATCTGGGGCTGTGGTTGTTGAGCGGGCTGGTGCGCCTGCACCTCGTGCGCTCGCTGGCGCCGTTCGCCGCGCGTTTGGCGGCGATCGCCGAGCGCCTGCGCCGCTCCGGCACCGATCGCGGCGGCCTGCGGATCGATATCGAGGGACCGGCCGGGCGGCGCAGCTGGCATCTGATTGCCGAGGGCGGCGACGGACCGTTCGTGCCGGTGCTGCCGGCCGCTGCCCTGGTGCGCAAGCTCGCCGGAGGCCAGCGCGTCGTGCGCGGCGCGATGCCGTGCCTGGAGCTGGTCTCACTGGGAGAGATCCTGGTCGAGGCCCGCCGCGCCCATCTGCAGATTGCCTCGGCCTGGAGCGATGGCCTGCTGAAGCCCTCGCTCTATCGCCGGGTGCTGGGCAGTGCCTACGAGGAGATGCCTGTGCCCTGGCGCGCGCTCCACGACAGCGGTGCCTCGACCTGGAAGGGGCAGTGCGTCTGCGATGCGGCGGAGACATGGGCTGGTCGCCTGATCTCACGGCTGTTCCAGTTCCCGGTGTCGGACAGCGAGGCGCCGATCAGTGTCGAGTTCGCCATGAGCGGCGCAGGCGAGACCTGGACTCGCCGCATCGGCCGCCGCGTGATGCGCTCGCGCCAGTATATCGGCGTGCGCGGCAGGCGCGGCGCCGTGGTCGAGCAGTTCGGCCCGCTGGCCTTCGATCTCGACCTACCGATCGAGAAGGGACGCATGGATCTTGTCATGACCGGCGTGCGCTTTCTCGGCGTGTCGTTGCCGCGCTGGTGCTGGCCGCATGTGCGCGCGTTCGAGACCGGTGCGGAGGGCAGGTTCCGCTTCGACGTCGAGATCGGCCTGCCGGGCATCGGCCGCCTGGTGCGCTATCGCGGCTGGCTCACAGATCGATGAAGCGCGCGCGCGTCTCGGGCGTCGGCACGAAGCAGGCCGGGCGCTGGCCGAACCATCTATAACGATTGCGCGCGATGACGTCGTAGATCGGGTCGCGGATGACGCGTGGCACCCAGCGCAACGGCAGCAGCCAGCGCGGCCAGCCGCGCAGATGGCGCAATGAGCGCAGGATCGCGGTCGACTGGCTGAACACCTCGTTGCCCTCGACCAGCAGGATGGTGCGGTCGAGCGTGTCGGCCGGCAAGCCGAGCGCACCGAGCACGTGGGCGCCGAGCGGCGACTGCGCTGAGGCGAACTTGAGCGCGCCGTCGCCATCATGCCTGAAGCAGAACTGCACGAAGCCGCTGCATAGCACGCAGGTGCCGTCGAAGAAGTAGAGAGGCTGCGGCAGGTCCGCGAGACTCTCCGGCAGCGTCACGCTGGCCCCCTCACGCCGATAGGCCGAGCGCCTGCAGGGCGCGGATCGTCTCGGCCGGCGACCGATGATGGACCGCGTGCATGCCGACCGCCCGTGCGCCTTCGACGTTGGCGATGACATCGTCGATGAACACGGCATCGCCCGGCGCAAAGCCACCGGTGCGGCAGGCCAGCTCATAGATCGCGGCGTCCGGCTTGGAATGCTTGACCAGACCGGACACGACATAGTCGGAGAACAGCCCGAGGAAGGGATGGCGCTGCCGTGCCGGTCCGCGCAGCCACGGGTCGAGCAGGTTGGGCGCGTTGGAGAGCAAGTAGAGCTTCGTGCCTGCACCGTGCAGGCGTTCGACCAGCGCGGCCATCTCGGGAAAGGCGACCGCACTCATCTCGTCGAAGCGGCCGTAGAACGCGCCGATCAGCTCGCTCTTGTCCGGATGGAGGGCCTGCAGACGCTGTGTCGCCGCGACGGGATCGCCGCCATGGTCCTGCACCTGGTGCCAGTCGCGGGTGGTTACCTCGGCCAGGAATCGCTCCATCTCCGCGGGGTCGGAAATGAGCTGGCGGTAGAGATGGCGGGGGTTCCAGTCGACCAGCACGCCGCCGAAATCGAACACCGCTACGGAGGGCTTGATTGGGGGCAAAAAGAGGCCTTTCCGGAGGCGAATTTCGAGACGAATTTACGCAGTAAAATCAGGCACTTGCAACGGTGTCGCGGGCGCGATTTCTGTTGGTATTCCAGGGCCCAACTGCTAGGTTGCGAAATGCTTCGCCGAACCTCTCGGCGGGGCCACAAACGAGCAAAAACCAGGTTTCCGTTGAGCGACGATACGACCCTCCCGCCGCCGCCGCCCCCCGGCGCGCCCGAACAACCGCCGCAGCCGCCGCACGACATCGCGCCGATCACGATCGAAGAGGAGATGAAACGCTCCTACCTCGATTACGCGATGAGCGTGATCGTGGCGCGCGCACTGCCCGATGCGCGCGACGGCCTGAAGCCTGTGCAGCGCCGCATCCTCTTCGCCATGAAGGAAGGCGGCTACGACTCGACGCGCCCCTTCCGCAAGTCTGCGCGCATCGTCGGCGACGTGATGGGCAAGTATCACCCGCACGGCGACTCGGCGATCTACGACGCCATGGTGCGCATGGCGCAGGACTTCTCGATGCGCCTGCCGCTGGTTTCGGGGCAGGGTAATTTCGGCTCGATGGACGGCGATCCGCCGGCGGCCATGCGATACACCGAAGCGCGTCTGGCCTCGGTCGCCGAGACGCTGCTCGAGGACATCAACAAGGACACCGTCGAGTTCCAACCGAACTACGACGAGCGCGAGCAGGAGCCGACGGTCCTGCCGGCGGCGTTCCCGAACCTGTTGGCCAATGGCGCGGGCGGCATCGCCGTCGGCATGGCGACCAACATCCCGCCGCACAATCTCGGCGAGCTGATCGACGCCTGCGTGGCGCTGATCGCCGATCCCGATCTGACGATCCAGCAGCTGACAGAGATCGTGCCCGGGCCGGATTTCCCGACCGGCGCCACCATCCTCGGGCGCAACGGTATCCGCGCCGCTTTCGAGCTCGGCCGCGGCTCGCTGATCATGCGCGCGCGCACGAAGATCGAGGAGAAGGCGGGCGGCCGCGAGGCGATCGTCGTCACCGAGATCCCGTACCAGGAGAACAAGGCGCGCCTGCACGAGCGCATCGCCGAGGTGGTGCGCGACAAGAAGGTCGAGGGCGTCTCCGAGATCCGCGACGAGAGCGACAAGGACGGCGTGCGGCTGGTCATCGATCTGAAGCGCGATGCCATGTCGGACGTAGTGCTGAACCAGCTCTACCGCTTCACGCCGTTGCAGACGAACTTCAGCGTCAATGCGCTGGCGCTCGACGGCGGCCGGCCGCGGCTGATGAGCCTCAAGGAGCTGCTCGAGGCCTTCCTGCGCTTCCGCACCGAGGTCCTGACCCGGCGCATCAAGTTCGAGCTCAACCACTCCCGCGATCGCGCCCACGTCCTGGTCGGTCTTGCGATCGCCGTCGCCAACATCGACGAAGTGATCGAGATGATCCGCCGTTCGCCCGATCCCAACGTGGCGCGCGAGCGGTTGATGGCCAAGGACTGGCCGGCGGTCGACGTGAAGCCGCTGATCGACCTGATCGCCGAGCCCGGCCGCGAGGTCTCTGCCGAGGGCACCTACAAGCTGTCCGAGGCGCAGGCCCGCGCCATCCTCGAGTTGCGCCTGCAGCGCCTGACCGGCCTGGAGCGCGACAAGATCGCCGAGGAGCTGACCGAGGTTGCCAAGGAGATCGAGGGCTATCTCGAGCTGCTGGGCGATCGCGACAAGCTGTTCGCGCTGATGAGCAAGGAGATGCTCGAGATCAAGGACAAGTACGCCACTCCGCGGCGCACCGAGATCCTCGACAACGAGTTCGAGCAGGATATCGAGGACCTGATCCAGCGCGAGGACATGGTCGTCACGGTGACGCACGGCGGCTACGTCAAGCGCGTGCCGGTGTCGGCCTATCGCGCCCAGCGCCGCGGCGGCAAGGGCCGCGCCGGCATGGCCACGCGCGAGGACGATTTCGTGTCCTCACTGTTCGTCGCCAATACGCACACGCCGATGCTGTTCTTCTCCAGCCGCGGCATCGTCTACAAGCTCAAGGTCTGGCGGCTGCCGCAGGGCGCTCCGCAGGCGCGCGGCAAGGCCTTCGTGAACCTGCTGCCGCTCAGCGAGGGCGAGACGATCACCACGGTGATGCCGCTGCCCGAAGACGAGTCGACCTGGTCGACGCTGCACGTGATGTTCGCCACCGCCCGTGGTGGCGCGCGGCGCAACGAGCTCAGCGACTTCGTGAACGTGAATCAGAACGGCAAGATCGCCATGAAGTTCGAAGGCGACGATGCCGGCGACCGGCTGGTCGGCGTCGGGGTCTGCAGCGAGGAGCAGGACGTGCTGCTGGCGACCCGCCAGGGCCGCGCCATGCGCTTCCAGGTCTCGTCGGTGCGCGTCTTCTCCAGCCGCAACTCGACCGGCGTGCGCGGCATCGCGCTCGCCGAGGGCGACGAGGTGATCTCGATGTCGCTGGTCGATGCCGGCAAGGGCGTCGCCCCCGAGGAACGCGACGCCTATCTCCGCCAGTCGCGCGCCGAACGTCAGGCAGAGAATGCCGCCGAGAACGCCGGAGAGAACGCGGGCGAGAACGCTGCCGAAGCGGTGGAGGAGGAGGCGGCCGGCGAGGAAGCTGCGGCGCCCGATACCACGCTGTCGCAGGAGCGCTTCGACGAGTTGAAGGCCAGGGAAGAGTTCGTGCTCACCGTCGCCTCGACCGGCTTCGGCAAGCGCACCTCGGCCTACGAGTACCGAGTCACCGGCCGCGGCGGCAAAGGCGTCGAGCTGATGCGCATGCCGGACGGCGGCCAGGTCGTCGCGGCATTTCCGGTGGGCGAGAGCGACCAGCTGATGCTGGTCACCGATGGCGGAACGCTGATCCGCTGTCCGGTCGACGGAATCCGCATCGCGGGCCGGGCGACGCGCGGTGTGCGCATCGTCAATGTCAGCGAAGGCGAACGCGTTGTGTCGGCGATCCGCATCGGCGAGGATGACGCGAACGGCAATGGCAATGGTCACGCCAACGGCGACGGCAATGGTGACGCTAATGGCGAGGACCATTCCGAAACAAACGGTGGATAAGGACCGGCCGTGTCGCTAAGACTTCGCCGCTCCCTCACGACTCGGGGAGCGCGTGACCTCGGAGAAGGTCGGGAAAAAAGGGGGACCTATGGGCGCGGACCGCGTCGGTGTCTATCCGGGCACCTTCGACCCCATCACCAGCGGGCACATGGAAGTGGTGCGCCGCTCGATGCGTCTGGTCGACAAGCTGGTGATCGGGCCGGCGATCAACATCGGCAAAGGTCCCTTGTTCTCGCTCGAAGAGCGGATCGCCATGCTCAAGGACGACATCGAGGATTTCCCGGAGACCGATCGCTCGCGCATCGAGGTGGTGCCGTTCGAGGGCCTGCTGATCCATTTCGCGCGCCAAGTGAACGCCTCGGTCATCATCCGCGGCCTGCGCGCAGTCTCGGACTTCGAGTACGAAATCCAGATGGCCAACATGAACGCTCGCATGGAGCCCAACGTCGAGACCATCTTCCTGATGGCCTCCGACCGGCACCAGTTCATCGCTTCGTCGCTGGTGAAGGATATCGCCCGGCTGGGCGGCGACACCTCGCAGTTCGTGTCCAAGAAGGTCTACGAGCGGCTCCAGAAGAAGTTCGCCAAGGCCTGACGACCCCACGGACGGGCCGCCCTGACGCGTTGACCCGGGCGGTTTCGCCCCTTATACGGACGCCGCGCGGGGGTACGGCCCGCGGCATGGCATCGGAGCGAGCCCGTAGCTCAACGGTAGAGCATCTGACTTTTAATCAGAGGGTCGTCGGTTCGACACCGACCGGGCTCACCACCGGATCGAACAAGGAGAAGCGTGGCTCATGCCGTCGGTGAACGTC
>DASXQC010000418.1:0-4198 GCA_036493235.1 Reyranella sp. | reverse complement strand
ATGGATCTCCGTTACCGCAGCGTCGATGTCACCATAGGGCAGACAGGCCAGGCCGATATGCCGGTCGGGATAGTGGCTGCAGAAGTCCTTCAGCCAGTCGTTGTAGATGCGCAGCATCTCGTTCGACGCTTCCTTGTCGTTCAACCGGCTCGACGCGCCCAGGATGCCGTAGATCACCTCGGCGTCGACGCCGTCGCGGTCGAGGTCCTTGATGCGCAGGTGCGGATCGGAGACGCGGCGGATGTCTTTGGCGCCGTCCTCATAAAGGCCGGTCTCGGCCATCACGTCGACGCGATGGTGCTTGCCCTTCTGGTACTTGGCACCACCCGGGCCGACGCCGTTCTTGAAGCCGAAGGTCGCGCCGTTCTTGGCCGTCCACTTCGGGCCCTCGTCGGTCTCGACCACGAAGGGCATGCGGTCCTTCATGTCCCGCGGCGCCATCGACGTGAACAGGTCGGGCGGCATCCAGGGCATGTCGAGATGGCAATCGGCCGAAATACGCTTGTATTGCATGGCGTCGCTCCCTTTGTGCCTGGATTGTGCGCGCTTGCCGGCGGGCCGGGCAAGGGTCAGGTTTCGACCGTCGAAGGGAGAACGCCCAAGGAGAGCCATGCCCAGGATGACCGGCCGGACGGCCATCGTCACCGGCGCCAGCCGCGGCATCGGCCGCACCATCGCCGAGTTGCTGGCGGCCGAAGGCGCGCGCGTCGTCTGCGTCGCCCGCACGCTCCGGGAAGGCGACCATCGCCTCGAAGGCTCGCTCGACAGCACGGTCGCGGCGATCCGCGCAGGCGGCGGCGAGGCGGTGGCCGCCGCGGCCGACATCTCGTCGGAGGCCGAGTGCCTGAAGCTGGTCGAGGCGGCGCGTGCGGCCTACGGCCCGATCGACACCTTGGTGAACAACGCCGCCCTCAACTATTACATCCCGACCGCCGAGTATCCGACCGGCCGCTGGATCAAGGCCTTCGCGGTCAATGTCCATGCGCCGTTCATCCTGTCGAAGGCCGTGCTCCCGGACATGATCGCAAGAGGCCGTGGTGCCATCGTCAACATCAGCTCGGGCTCGGCGATCGGCCCCGGCCGCGGGCCGTACAAGGACCAGACGGTGCGCGGCGGCGTGATGTACGGCGCCACCAAGGCCGCGCTCGAGCGCTTTACCCAGGGGCTGGCGCAGGAAGTATCGCAGCAGGGCGGTATCGCCGTGAGCTGCGTGTCGCCCTCGCGCACCGTGCCGACGCCGGGCACTGTCTATCACAAGCTGATGGCGAGCCTCGACGATCCTCGCGGCGAGCTGCCGATGATGATGGCGCGCGCCGTCCTGCTGCTGGCGAGCGAGCCGCCCGAGAAGGTGAACGGACGCGTGACCTACAGCCAGCAGATCCTGAAGGAGTGGGGCTGGATCGACACAGGCGTCGGGCGCGGCATCGATACGGTCGGGACGGGGTATTCGCAGATCTGACGATCGGCGACTCGTGAACCAGACACTTCCGCGGCAGAGCGCGTAGAAAGCCCATACCGGTATGGCGACGATAAAGCCGAGCAGGGTAGCGAAGGAGTTGAACGCGCGGAGATTCGTGGCGTCCGCGCCATTGCTGCGGCCGAGAAGCAGTTGGACAAGTTCGACGATCAGCAAGCCAACCTGGATGAGCAGCACAAGCACTGCCACTGTGGACAGCCCCCCACATCAATCGGCGGAAGATCGCGTTGGTGTAAGGCGCCACCAGCCATCCAGCGACACGCGCCGCGATCCAAGCGACGACAATGGCGATGATGGCTCCCAGTGTCAGGGGATTGAGGGCGAGGAACGCGCGGCCGAGGAGATAGAGGGCAGCCACGGCGAGAACGGCGGACAACGCAAACCAGACGCTTTCCGCCGCCGTCCCGGTGGCGCGGAACAGCGGTCCCAGCCGACGTTCTCGCCGCGCTCGCGGGCCCGCTTCAGGACCTCGTCGGGGCCGTAGTCGTCGTAGCCGCCGCGTTTCATGGCGCGTCATGGTGCCATGCCCGGGGCGGCTTGTAGAGTGGGGCGGCGGACCGCATCATCGGCCCGTTCGAGGAGCAGTGATGGCATCGGTTGAGGGTGAATACGACTACATCATCGTGGGCGCCGGCTCGGCGGGCTGCGTGCTGGCCAACCGGCTGTCGGCCGATCCCAACAATCGTGTGTTGCTGCTCGAAGCGGGCGGCAGGGACAACTGGATCTGGTTCCACATTCCTGTCGGCTACCTGTTCGCGATGGGCAACCCGCGCGCCGACTGGATGTTCAAGACCGAGCAGGAACCGGGGCTGAACGGCCGCGCGCTCAACTATCCGCGCGGCAAGGTGATCGGCGGCTGCTCGGCGATCAACGGCATGATCTCGATGCGCGGCCAGTCGGGCGACTACGACCACTGGCGCCAGCTCGGCCTCACGGGCTGGGGATGGGACGATGTGGTGCCGGTCTTCAAGCGGCTCGACGGCCATTTCCTCGGCGACACCGAGCATCACGGCGGCAGCGGCGAATGGCGGGTCGAGCATCCGCGCATCAGCTGGCCGATCCTCGACGCCGTGACCGCCGCGGCCAACGAGATGGGCATTCCGAAGACGTCGGACTTCAACACCGGCGACAACAACGGGGTGGGCTACTTCCACGTCAACCAGAAGCGCGGCGTGCGCATGTCGACGGCGCGCGCGTTCCTGAAGCCGGTGCTCAAGCGGTCGAACCTCCGGCTCGAGACCGGTGTTCTGGTCGAGAAGGTGCTGTTCGAGAGCCGCCGCGCGGTCGGCGTGCAATATCGGCAGAATGGCCAGGTCGTGGCCGCACGGTCGCGCGGCGAGGTGATCCTGTCGGCTGGCGCCGTCGGCTCGCCGCAGATCCTGCAGCTCTCCGGCGTCGGTCCGGCCGATTGGCTGAACGAGCTCGGCATCCCGGTGGTGCTCGACAAGCCCGGCGTCGGCCGCAACCTGCAGGACCATCTGCAGCAGCGCGCGATCTTCAAGGTGCAGGGCACGAAGACTCTCAACACGACCTACCACTCGCTGCCGCGCCGTGCCTGGATGGGCATCGAGTATGCGTTGTTCCAGACCGGGCCACTCACCATGGCGCCGTCGCAGCTCGGCATCTTCACCATGTCGTCGAGCGAGCACGAGCGCGCCAATATCGAGTTCCATGTTCAACCGCTGTCGCTCGACAAGTTTGGCGAGCCGCTGCACCGCTTCCCGGCGATCACGGTCAGCGCCTGCAACCTCAGGCCGACCTCGCGCGGCACGATCCGCCTGCGCTCGACCGATCCGGCCGACAAGCCGAAGATCGCGCCCAACTATCTGTCGACGCCGGAGGACCGCCGCGTCGCCGCCGATGCGATCCGCGTCACGCGCCGGCTGATGAAGCAGCCCGCGCTGCAGCCCTATCATCCCGAGGAGTTCCTGCCCGGCCCGTCGGTCGGCGACGACGAGGCCTCGCTCGCCAAAGCGGCGGGCGACATCGGCACGACGATCTTCCATCCGATCGGCACGGCGAAGATGGGCCTGCCGTCCGATCCGATGGCGGTGGTCGATGCCGAGCTGCGCGTGATGGGGCTGAAGCGGCTGCGCGTGATCGATGCCTCGGTGATGCCGACCATCACCTCGGGCAACACCAACACGCCGACCATCATGATCGCTGACAAGGCGGCCGAGATGATCCTCGGCCGGAAGCTTGCCAAGGCCGCGTAACGCGGCTCAGGATGCCTCCACCTATAGGGGAGGCACGTATGGTCAAGCGTACAGTGGCGTTCCTTGCGGCATTGGTGCTGGCCTGCACGGCCTACGCCCCCACGACTTGGGCCCAGACGACCTTCCGCGTCGTCAATCACTCCGATCTCAAGATCCTCGATCCGATCTGGACGACCGCCTACATCGTCCGCAACCACGGCTACATGATCTACGACACGCTGTTCGCGCTGGACGGCAACCTCGAGGTCAGGCCGCAGATGGTCGACAAGTGGACCGAGTCGCCCGACCATCTCATCTGGACCTTCACCCTGCGCGACGGGCTCGAGTTCCACGATGGCACGCCTGTCACTTCCGAGGATGTCATACCGTCGCTCAAGCGTTGGGCGGCGCGCATGCCGTACGGGCAGCTCTTGTGGACCAAGGTTGCCGAGGTCAAGGCACTCGATCCCAAGACCTTCCAGATCCAGCTCAAGGCGCCGACCGGCATCATGCTGGCAGCGCTGAG
>DASXQC010000417.1:0-8625 GCA_036493235.1 Reyranella sp. | reverse complement strand
GCGCTCGTTCTCGGTCGGCGGCTTGCCGAGCGGATCGCCATCGGTCGCCGAGGTGACGCCGATCTTCGCCCAGGCGGGCGAGGCGACGAGAACGAGGGCGGTGGTGCCGAGCAGGAGAGTGCGGATGAGCGAGAAGTCGGCAGCAACAACGCGCTTGGCCATGGTTGTCCCCTTCGTAAAGATCCACGGGCGTCAGAAACGCCAGCTGACCCCAAACATCACGTTATTGTTCTCGAAAGCGTAGTTCGGCAGTGTGGCAGAACGCACAAAACGCCCGCCGGACACACTGAAAGTCGTTCGTTCGTCGAACGGCACCGCCAGCGTCAAATTCAGGATGAAATCCGACTGATCCCGGTAGGTATTGGCGTTGATCGTCGGGTCAGGAGCGTCGTAGTGCCACCATTGATTGCTGGCGGATAGGCTGACGGTCCAGGGCAGGCCGGTCCGCAGCGCCGGATCAACGAAACGAAAGCTCATGCCGCCACCCAGCCCCCAGAGCTGGTAGCTCTGCCACGGCGCCAGGTCGGACAGGAAGCGCGACCCGCTGCCGCTGCCGAACAGCGAGACGACCTGGGTGAGCTCGAATGGAAAGACCGTGGTGAACGAGTATTCGGTTCCGCGGAACAGGCTGTTGGTCGGCAGGTAGGCCGTGTCCTGGTTGTTGTGCCGGCGCCAGATTGCGGTCGTGATGTTGCGCAGCCGGTCCGACAGCATCGCGTTCGTCTCGACGCCGCCGCCCCAGCTCCCATAGTAGAGCGAGTCGTTCACCCAGATCGCACCGCCGGCGAACAGGGGCTTCACCGTGATGTCCTCGAACGAGGTGCTGAGGATCTGGAAGCGCGGGCCGATCGTGAGGTCCGCCAGCGAGACGTTGGCGGCCGAGACCTGGAACTGGCGGTTGGCGTAGCCGGTGAAGATGGTTTCCAGCGTCGCCTTGTCCTGGGTGCCAAAGTCGTAGGTGTGCCGCAGCTGCACCGTGCTGACCACGCCCCAGTCCGCCGTGCCGATCGCCGCCTGGTTGAGGTTGGCGACCTGGCCGAACAGCTGCACGCTCGAGGTCGCCGGGCCGAGATTGGCGTTCGACTGGTAGCGCATGCCGAGGAACAGCTCGCCATGGAAGTGCGAGGCCTGCTGCTGGTTGTCGATCTGCGCGATGAACTGTTCGGCCTTGGCCCGCACGTCGGATGGCACGCTGGGCGACTTCAGCGCGCCCTGCAAGTATTCGCGCGCCACCTCGTAGGACTTCAGCCGGTAGTAGAGAACGCCCAGCTCGAGCCGCACGCGCGGCAGGTTGGGGTTGATCAGCAGCATGCGCTCGAGCGCCGAGATCGCACCCTCGAGGTCGCCGGTCTGGCTGGCGACGCTCGCGAACTTGAACAGCACGTCGAGGTTCGCGGGCTGCTGCAGCATCTCCTGGAAAGCCGCGTCGTATTGCTTGCCGAGGTCGCCTTTGCTGGCCGCCGCCGGAGTCGCCTGCGCGGCCGGCGTCTGCGCGCGCGCCGGCGAAACGGCCATGAGCGCAATGCTCAAGCCGCTGCAAACGGCAAACGCGCCGAGCAGCTTGGTTACTCTATGGAACAAAACCCCTGCGTGGCCCTATTGGGGACGGGCACCCATCTGCAGAATGACTGATAAAATCTCCTAGATCAACCAGCTGCGTACAACAAACATCCACGCAATCAGGGAATTAGAGCGTGCGGCTCGCATCCTGAGTGACATTCGGTGGTACTGCTTTTGCCCCAACGCGGTTACGAACCGTTCCCGGCCAGCGATCATCGCCTGGAGCATGCGATCCAGCATCTGCGCATAGGTGTCGCCCCAGTTGCGGGCCGACAGGTGCAGGCGGCCGCCCAGCACCGGGTTGTCGGCCGCGCCGTTGCGGCCGTGCAGGCGGTAGGAATAGAGCGGCTCGTCGATCAACAGCGAGCCCGCCACCATCTGCGCCATGACCACGACGTAGAAATCCATGTGCAGGCGGAAGACCTGGTCGTCGGCCGGGAAGACGAGGTCGATCAGCGAGCGGCGGAACATCATCGACGAGGTCGAGACCCAGACCCAGTGCACCAGTCGCTTGGTGTAGAGCCGGTAGGGGCTGTGCTGGCGCCAGTCCGCCGTGCCGTTGGCCGGGTCGAGCTTGGGCACCCGCGCCGGGTCGATCGGGGCGAAGGCGCGACCACGATCGGCCACCGCGCGGTCCTTGCCGAACCAGTAAACGCCGCCGGCGATCAGCGCGCCCTGGCCGTCGATCAGCCGGGCGTTGCAGGCGGTGAAGCCCACGGCGTAGCTCTCGTTAAGATGGGCGGCGAGATGGCGCTCGAGGAAGTCCTCGTTCCACAGGTCGTCGGAATCGAGGAAGCAGACGAACGGCGCCTGGACGGCGGCGAGCCCACGCCGCGTCGCGCCGGTCTGGCCCACATTCTTCTCGAGGCGGATCAGGCGGAAACGCGGATCGGCGAGCTCGTCCAGCACCTGCTGCACGACGGCGGCGGAATTGTCGGTCGAGGCATCGTCGACGATCACGCAGTCGAAGTCGCGGAAGCTCTGGCGCGCGACTGAACGGATCGCGTCCCCGACATAGTCGGGGCAGTTGAAGCAGGTCACGACAACGGAGACGCGTGGGAGCTTGGTGTCTGGCACGCGCGTTTTCTAGCGCTAACGGCCCCTTTTCGGAACCGCTAGAAGAACTGCCAGAAGGCCCAGACGCAGCCTGCATAGATCGCGCAGATGATGGCAGCGCCCAGGAGGTGGACGCCCGTTGCCTGTTTCGGGGTTTTCGGCCGGAGCCACCACGCCAGGGGGCCATTGGCCGTCCAGGGCACGAGGAAGCCCGTCAGGCCGACGCTGAAAATGTTGCCGATGAACAGATTGACCGCGAAGGGCAGGTGCAGCGCATGGTCGAGCAGCGGCGTGCCGACATAGACGCCCCACAGGAAGACGATGGGGTACAGCAGCAGCAGGACGACTGCGTCCATCTTCCATACCGGAAGCGGTGCGCCGGTCCCTCCGCTTTCGTCGCGGAACCACTGCTCGAAGCCGGTGCGCGCCAGCCGCGCATGGAACTCCTCGGTGAGGGGGGCCGCTTCCTCGACCAGCTTCAGCCGTTCGGGCGACTTGAGCCAGGCCTCCAGATTGGCTTCGCTGTCGAAGCGCAGGATGGCGACGAAGTCGTCCTGCACGCCGGGCACCGGCGGCTCCAAGCGATAGCCCTGCAGGCCGCGCGCCTTCGACTGGGCGGCGGCCATCCTGCGCTCCCAGGCGAGGTACTCCGTTTCCTTGCCGGCCTTCACGCGGGTGCTGATCACGGCTGACACCGGCGACGGTTTGCGACCCTCATCGTCGTCGCGAACGATGTGGACGTCGTCGCGCCCGACCAGCAACGAGGCGATGCCTTCCACCCGCTTCGCCCGCTCGGGAGAGCCCAGCCAGCGCTGGGCGTCCTCGAGCGTCGTGAAGCGCTGCAGGATCACCCAGTCGAGCTGCAGGGGTGGCTTGGGCGGCATCAGCCGCTGCTCGATGAAGCCCGGGAAGGTGGCGATCGTCGTGCTGGTCTCGCCCTGCCAGCGGGCGAACGCCTCGGCACTGTCCGGCCGCACGCCCGTCTGGGTAATGATCGTGACGCTCACGTCCGCACCGGCTATTGGCGCGCCGCGAGGGCCGCGAACAGCCGGTCGGGCGTGAACGGCAGATGGGCGTAGCGCACCCCGGTCGCGTTCGCCAGCGCGTTCGACACCGCGGGCGCCACCGGATTGATACCGCATTCGCCCTGGGACTTGGCCCCCAGGGGACCGATCGTGTCGACCGTGTTGGCGAAGAAGATGTCGGTGTGCGGCGTGTCGGCAAAAGCCGGGACGCGGCAGTTGCGCAGCTGTGCGTTCACCATGTGACCCCCTTCGTCATGGACCATGTTCTCGATCAGTGCCCAGCCATAGCCCATGGAAACCGCGCCATCGAGCTGGCCGCGGCACTGCATCGGATTGATCGGCCGGCCGATGTCCGCGGCATGCACGCTGTGCAGGATGCGGATCTCGCCCGTGACCTTGTGCACCGCCAGCCGAACGCCCTGCACGTTGAAGGCGATCGAGCGCGGCGACAGATAGGCACGGCGACCCACCGTGAAGCGATGGTTCACCTCGGCGCCGGCGGCATGCAGCTCATTGAGCAGGATGCGCCGGTTGCCGCAGACCACCGCGTCGTTGTCGAGCCGGCACTGGTCGCGCGCGACGCCGGTGTGGCGCGCGGCGAAGTCGAGGATGTCGTCGCGCATCGCCTGGGCGGCGATGTGCGTCGCCTTGCCGGCGACCACGGTGCCCGTGCTGGCGAAGGTGCCGGTGTCGTAGGGCGAGCGGTCGGTGTCGGCATTGGTCAGCGACACGTCCTTGGAGCGCACGCCAAGGACGCTGGCGGCCATCTGCTTGATCGCCGTCGAGATGCCGTTGCCGAACTCCGAAGTGCCGCAGGCGAGATGGTAGGTGCCGTCGGGCAGGAGCTTCATCTCGGCGGTCGAGCGGTGCTCGGTCGGCGGTCCGCATTCCAGCATGGCGAGCGCCGTGCCGCTGCCCTCCAGCCAGTCCGTCCCGGCGGGCTTGGCGATGCCGTTGCCCTTCTTCAGCTCTCGCTCGACGATGTCGAGGCACTCCTCGATGCCATAGCTGCCGAAGCTCGCATCGCCCGGCTCGGCCCAGATCGATTCGACGTTGTCGCCGGGCCGCACGACGTTCTTGCGGCGAAGCTCCATGGCATCGATCTTGAGCAGGCGGGCGAGATCGTCCATCGCGCATTCGATGGCGAAGGTGGTCTGCGAGGCGCCGTAGCCGCGGAAGCCACCGCCCGGCGTCATGTTAGTGTAGACCACGCGGCCTACGCCCTTCTTGTTGTCGCAGCGATAGGCGGCGATCGGGCTCGCCATCGCCGCGCCCAGGGTCTCGCTGCCGTGGTTGCCGTAGGCACCGGTGTTCGACACCACGTGCACTTCCATCGCGGTCAGCGTGCCGTCCTCACGGGCGCCGAGCTTGACCCGCGTCGTCATCTGGTGCCGCGTCGTGGCGCCGATGAACTCCTCCTCGCGCGTCCATTCCCATTTCACCGGTCGGCCGCCGAGCTTCATGGTCGCAAACAGCGGCAGGTCCTCCGACACCATCTCCTGCTTGCCGCCGAAGCCGCCACCGACCCGCTCGGTGAAGACGTGGATCTCGCGTGCCGGCACGCCGGTGAGATAGGCGAGCTTCTTCAGGACTGCGAACGGGCCCTGGCTCGAGGTGCGCACATGCCAACGATTGTCCTCGCCTTTGTACGCGATCGAACCGTGCGTCTCGAGATGGACGTGCTGCACGCGCGAGGTCGAGTAGGTCTGCTCGTGCACCGCCGCGGCTTGCTTGAAGCCCTTGGCAATGTCGCCGATCTCGCCTTGCAGGGTGCAGAACAGGTTGCCTTTCTGGGTTACCACATCCTTGTCGTGCAGCAGCGGTGCGCCGGGCTCCATCGCCGCGACGGGATCGAACACCGCCGGCAGGATCTCGTAGTCGATGTGGACGGCGCGCACGCCCGCTTCGGCCGCCGCCTCGGTCTCGCCGACCACCGCGACCAGGCGCTGGCCGACGAAGCGCGCGACGTTGTCGAGCATGTAGGTGTCGTCGGGATCGACCAGATGGTCCTCGTGCAGCGCGGTGCTGTAGAGCCGGCGCGGGACGTCCTCCCAGGTGTAGACCGCGACCACGCCGGGGATGGCGATCGCCTTGCTCTTGTCGATCGACTTCAGCCGCGCATGGGCATGCGGCGAACGCAGCACCTTGAGGTGCAGCATGTTCGGTATCGCGACGTCCATAGTGTAGCGCGCATGGCCGGTCAGGATCGCGTCGGTGTGCGGGTTGGGGATGCTGGCCCCGAGCGCGCTGCCGGCAACGTCCTCCTCGATGTTGGTCTTGCCGTGCAGGGCATCGACGATCGAGCGATAGCCGGTGCACCGGCAGATATTGCCCTTCAGCGCATGCGGCAGGTCATCCTTGCGATGTTCGTCGAACGACTCGGAGGCCGTCGTCATCATCATGCCGGCGGCGCAGTAGCCGCACTGGAAGGCCTGTGCGTCGTGGAAGGCCTTCTGGATGGGATGCATCTCGCCGTCCTTGGACAGGCCCTCGATCGTGGTGATCTTGCGGCCTTCGCCGCGGAAGGCCGGCACCAGGCAGGAGTGGAACGGCTTGCCGTTCAGCCACACCGTGCAGGCGCCGCAGTCGCCGGCGTCGCAGCCCTTCTTGACGCCGAACACCTCGAGGTCGCGCAGGAAGGTGCGCAGGCACTGCCCGGGCTTTGGCTCGGCCGAGTAGAGGCGGCCGTTGACTTCGTAGTTGCTCATGACAGCTCCGCGCGAATCTGCTCGGCGAGATAGAAGGTGACGTGGCGCTTGTACGGCGCCGAGCCGTGGACATCCTGGAACCAGGCGTCCGGCGGCAGCTTCGTGTCGATCTCCTGGTGCAGTTCCGCCGCGGTGGGCGTCTTGGCGAAGCGCAGGTGGACTGGCCGCGGTGTGGCCGCGCTGACGGTCAGCAGGAAATCGCTGCCGTCGTCATTGACGGTGGCGACGATCAGCGCCGCCGAGCGGCCGAAATGCGTCAGCGACACCTGACGCATGGCGTGACGCTTCTTGAGCACCGAGGCGGGCAGGAGGATCGAGCGCAGCAGCTCGCCCTTCTGCAGGGCGTTGGTGTGCATGCCGGTGACGAAGTCGACGACCGGCATCTGGCGCGGCTTGCCGCCCTGCGGCCACAGCGTGCAGATGCCCTCGAGGGCGGCGGTCAGCGAGACCATCGCGCCGGCCGGCAGCGACATGCAGACGTTGCCGCCCACGGTCGCTGCGTTCCAGATCTTGAACGACATCAGGAAGCAGTCGATGCACTGGTCGAACAGCGGCACGGCCTTCCATTCCGCTGGTCCCTTGAAGTCGTGCAGCTCGACGATCTTGCAGGTCGCGGCGATCTCCAGCCCGGCCGGTGTCACAGTGAGCGCGGGCCAGCCGAACTGATCGAGGTCGACCAGCGTGTCGGTGGTGACCTGCGGCTCGGAGAACAACCAGGTGCCGCCGGCCAGGAAGGCGTGCCCGTCGTGCCATTCGATGTCTTCGAACGCCTTTGGTCGCTTCACCTGGTTGATGGTGTTGATGTTCATGACGTGCCTCCCGTCTCATTTGATGTCGTCGAGCGAGGTGGCGCCGGGGCCGCTCTCGGTCAGTGTCGGCCATTGATGCGAGCCGAACGGAACGGCGGGCGGCAGGAAGGGCTTCTTCCCGCGGCGTTCCATCTCCGAGATGATGGTCTTGCGCGCATCGCCTCCCATCAGCTCGTAGTCCATCAGGTGGTACTGGTTGAAGAACAGGCTGCCGACCGAGCGGTCGGAGATGATGCGCACCAGCGAGACCAGCATGTCCTCAGGAGTCGTGGTGAACGAGACTGTCTCGATCAGCATCAGCCGGTCGTTGATCGCCTCGGGACCGAAATATTGTGCCAGCACGCTGAACAGCACGTTGTTCTGGCGCGCCACGTAGATGGTGTTCGAGGCGGCGTAGGTCTTGTCCCAGTCGGCGCCGAGGGAGCCCTTCCACTCGTCGAGCACCGCCATCCAATGCTTGACCTGGGTCGATGCCGCCCAGTTGATCGCGAGCTTCAGGAACGGCACCTGCTTCTTGGCGAAGGCCTGCAGCGCTTCCATCGAGATCACGCCCTTGGTGAGGCAATCCTCCATGAAGGCGATGTTGTTCTCGAGGATGGCGCGCGAGTTGGGCTTCCAGCCGGCGTCCATGTCGGCATTGTCGATGCCTTCGAGCGCGCTCTTCATTTCCGTCAGGTAGGCGCGCATCGGCGCCACCCAGGTCTTGTCGGCCGCGTTGTTGAGGTAGGGCATGACGACCTCGGAGATCGCCATCACGCTGTGGCCGAGCGACTTCTGGACCTGGTACGAGCGCGGCACCGGCGGCGCATCCATCGGCGGCTTGCCGGGCCGGTACAGGATCATCCGGCCGCCCGCGCCCGAAAACAGGGCGAGAATCACCGGATGCCTGGCCAGCAGATTGTTGCGGAAGGTCATGCCGGCGCTCTCGTAGAGCGAGAACATGCTGGTGTTGAGCTGCAGCACATTCCTGGTCGCGAGATCGGCAGGCGCGGGCGGAGTCGTACCGGAGATATCGGCGAGATAGTCGGGCAGCCCGGAAGCGCCCTGGGCGAGCGCGCCGCCGCCGGCAAGACCAGCGGCCATCACACCGATAGCGATTCGCGACAATGTTTTCTTCATCTGCTTCCTCTTTGATCAACCATCACGCCACGTCTAGAAAAGCACGGTCAGCCGCATCGACGTCGTCAGCGCGCCGGGGGCGCTGGCCACGGCGGCGCCGGGCGACGGGATGTAGCTGACAGTTGGGGAGAAAAACCGCGGCGAACAGATGCGCCTGGTGATAAGCCTGCAGGATCACCTCGGTCGGACGGACGAACAGGTTCGGGTTTGGTCCGCGACACGCCCACACCGAAGCCCATCGAATCGCGTTCGCGGTTGCCGATCAGGCCGAAGCCGGTGACGCCGGCGCCGTAGTACTGGTTGATCGGCAGGGTCTGCGAATCGTTGACGCCGAACTGGTAGAAGACG
>DASXQC010000416.1:0-4932 GCA_036493235.1 Reyranella sp. | reverse complement strand
ATCGCGAAGGTCGTGCTGTTGGCGCTGTCGGTGAGCGAGGAAGCGGACGCTGACGCGGACGCAGTCATCGGGGCGGCCAGGGGAGTGGACTGGGCCGCCATTGTGTTATCGGTCATGGCGGCCCCTTTATAAGGTGTGGCGCGGCGTACCACCATCGCTGGGGTGCAAACCTGCCGTGCATCGGAACGCATCACAGTCTATGGCGTTTCCCTTGGCGACCCGATGGCCACTCCGCGCACCCTTTCCGACGTGCCGGCCCGGCTCGACCGGCTGCCGTGGAGCGGTTTCCACCGGCTGGTTGTGGCGGCGCTGGGCATCACCTGGATCCTCGACGGGCTCGAGGTGACCCTGGCGGGCTCCGTCGCAGCTGCGCTGCAAACCAGCCCGCGCCTCCATCTCACCGCCGAGCAGGTCGGCCTGACCGGCAGCGCCTACCTGATCGGCGCCGTGCTGGGCTCGCTGTTCTTCGGCCATCTGACCGATCGCCTCGGCCGCAAGAAGCTGTTCAACGTCACGCTCGGCGTCTATCTCGCCGCGACCGCGGCGACGGCGTTGTCGTGGAACTTCGAGAGCTTCCTGTTCTTCCGCTTCGTGACCGGCGCGGGCATCGGCGGCGAATACTCGGCGATCAACTCGGCGATCCAGGAGCTGATCCCCGCCCGCGTGCGCGGCCGCACCGACCTCGCGATCAACGGCAGCTTCTGGATCGGCGCGGCGGCCGGCGCGCTGGTCTCGATCCCGTTGCTCGACCACACCCTGGTCGGCCCCGACCTCGGCTGGCGGCTCGCCTTCGGCAGCGGCGCGATCCTCGGCCTGTTCATCCTCTACCTGCGCCGTTTCCTGCCCGAAAGCCCGCGCTGGCTGATGATCCACGGCCGCGAAGGCGAGGCGCGCAGGGTGGTCGAGGAGATCGAAGCGCGCGTGATCGCGTCGGGCTACGCTGAGCTGCCGCCGTATCAGCCCACCCTGTCGATCGGCGAGCCGCATCACCTGACCATGACCTCGCTTGCGCGCACGCTGCTCAAGCGCTATCCCGGCCGCACCACGCTCGGTGTGGTGCTGATGGCCTCGCAGGCCTTCATCTACAATGCGATCTTCTTCACCTACGCGCTGGTACTGACGCAGTTCTACGGCGTCGCCGCCGATCGCGTCGGCCTCTACATCCTGCCGTTCGCTTTAGGCAATTTCCTCGGACCCCTGCTGCTCGGCCCGTTGTTCGACACGGTCGGCCGCAAGCCGATGATCGCCATCACCTACACGCTATCCGGTGTGCTGCTGGCGGTGACGGCGCAGCTCTTCCAGATGGGCCTGCTCAGCGCGACCACGCAAACGGCCTTGTGGACCGCGGTGTTCTTTTTTGCATCCGCTGCGGCGAGCGCTGCGTATCTTACCGTTGGCGAGAGTTTTCCGCTCGAGGTGCGCGCGCTGACGATCGCCCTGTTCTACGCCTTCGGCACCTTGCTCGGCGGTGTCGGTGGGCCGTGGCTGTTCGGCGTGCTGATCGAGCATGGCGGCCGCGGCGAGATCGCCTACGGCTATTTCCTCGGCGCGGCGTTGATGGTGGTCGCGGCGTTCGTCGAGTTGCGGCTCGGTGTCAAGGCCGAACGAAAATCATTAGAGGAGGTGGCGCCGCCTCTCTCATCGGTTGTATAGTCGATTTGCAACATCGTGGGAGTAGCATCGGAACCATGGCCTTTCGCATTGCACAAATTTCCGATACGCATCTCAGCGAAAGCAAGCCGTACTTCGTCGAGAATTTCGTGCGTATCGGCGAGGCGCTGCGCGCCGCTAAGCCCCACCTCGTCGTCAACACCGGCGACATCAGCCTCGACGGCGCGTCCGAAGAGAGTGACCTTGCCGCCGGCCGGCTGCTGCACGACGCGCTCGGCCTGCCGCTGCGCTTCCTGCCCGGCAATCACGATCTCGGCGATGCGCAGGAGACGGCCAAAGGCGAAGCGCCGATCGATGCGGGCCGCCGCGCGCGCTACCTGAAGCATTTCGGGCCCGACTGGTGGTGGTTCGACGTCCGCGGCTGGCGCGTGCTCGGCATCAACGCGCTGCTGCTGGGCAGCGACCTGCCTGAGGCGGCCGAGCAGGAGGTCGCTGCCGCGCAGGCGATGCAGGGGGTCGGCCTGCGCAGCCTGGCGCTGTTCCTGCACAAGCCGCTGTTCGACCAGACGGCGGCCGAGAGCAATATTAGCAACCGCTTCCTGACGCCCGGACAGCGCGGCCGATTGTCGGCGATGCTCGGCACCGCGCCGGCGCTGATCGTGAGCGGCCACATCCATCAGTACCGATCCAGCGATGCCGACGGCTCGCACCATGTCTGGGGGCCGTCGACGGCCTTCGTGGTGCCCGATCGCATCCAGCCGATCTACGGCGTCAAGAAGGTCGGCTACGTCGAGCACACCCTCAAGCCCGACGGCACGCACGACAGCCGCATGATCGACGTGCCAGGCGCACGCACGCTGAACATCGACGATCTGCCGCGGATCTACTAGCCGCTCCCGCGCCTACGCCGGCACCGGTCGGGCGCGCTGGTTGTAGAGCATCTTGCGGATGCGGGCCTGTTCCTCGGCGGGCAGCTTCTCGCGGTCGACCGAGAGGTCGGCGCCGGCGGCCATGCCCTTCTGGACGGCGGGCCGCTTGCCCATCATCTCGAACCAGCGCTTGAAGTACTTGAACTCCTCGATGTCCTGGCCCTGGAATTTCCAGTTCAGCGTCCACGGGTAGCAGATCATGTCGGCGATCGTGTACTGGTCGCCGGCGAGATACTCGTGCTTGTGGAGCCGGTTGTTCAAGACGCCGTACAGCCGATTGGCCTCGTCGGTGAAACGCGCCACGGCGTAGCTCTGATCGCCCCTTCCGTCGCCGAGCCGGCGAAAATGCCCGCACTCGCCGAGCTTCGGCCCCTGATTGGCCATCTGCCAGATCAGCCACTCGTCGACCTCGTGCTTGGCACGAAGGTCCTGCGGGTAGAACTTCCCGGCTTTCTCGGCGAGATACATCATGATCGCGCCGGATTCGAACACGACCAGCGGCTTGCCGCCGTCCTTGGGTGAATGATCGACCATTACCGGCATGCGGTGATTGGGATTCATCTCCAGGAACTCGGCCTTGAACTGATCACCCATGCCGATATTCACCGGCACGATCTTGTAGGGCATGCCCAATTCCTCGAGCAGGATGGTGACTTTCTTGCCGTTGGGCGTCGGCCAGTAATGTAGATCGATCATCGGTTGATCCTCCGTCAGTTGTTGTCAGCTTATCGGGCCCGGATGGGCTCTCGCAACAAGGTGGGCTCTCGCAATAAATCGTGATGGGCGAACAGCCTTGCACGCACTACCTTGAAGCCATGAGCGAAGCCGACCCCCTGTTCGCAACCCTGCGGCAATCGGCTGACGCCGATGCCGTTGCTGCCATCGAGCATCTGGTGCGCGAGGGCAAGGACCGCGACCTCTGCCGCATCAACGCCTTGGCCTTTGCCAGCCGCCATGGGCTCAACGAACAGAAGGTCATCAGCGCCTTCCTCCATGCCGCCCGGCTCGGCCTGTTCGAGTTGTCATGGAATGTTCTTTGTCCGAGCTGCAGCGGCGTGCTGGACGCCGGGGCGTCGCTGAAGGCCGTCCGCGACCACGACTATTGCGCCTTCTGCTCGGCCGGCTGCGACCCCACGCTCGACGAGAATGTCGAGGTCACCTTCACCGTGACGCCGCGCGTGCGGCACATCGCGGCGCACACGCCCAGCGGCCTGTCGTTCCACGAATATCATCGCCAGCTCTTCTTCGGCTCCGGTGTCGACCTGCCCGACGATTACCTGAAGCGCATGGACCGCATCATGCTCGATGCCCTCGAACTGCCGGTCGGCGAGAAGGCGCAGGTCTCGCTGCAGCTTCCGGCAGGCTCGGTCATCCTGTTCGATCCGGTGACGCACACCGCCCACTATCTCGAGGTGAAGGGCGAGCCGACAGCTGAGCGCCGCACCCTCTCGATCGCCTACAGCAACGTGAAGGCGCCGACCGAGACGATAGAGCTCCTGCCCGGGCCTGTGCGCATCACGCTCGAGAACCGCTCGTCGGATCGTGTGCTGCCCGGCCTCTGGTCCCTGAGTCCCGAGATGAACGACATGATCGGCAAGCGCCGGCCGTTCCTCACGGCCAAGCGCCTGCTCACCAACCAGACCTTCCGCGACCTCTACCGCACCGACACGCTCGACATCGACCAGCGCCTCAAGATCACCAGCCTCACCTTCCTGTTCACCGACCTCAAGGGATCGACCGATCTCTACGAGCGGGTCGGCGACCTGGTGGCGTTCGACCTGGTGCGCAACCACTTCCTGGCCCTCAACGATATCGTTGCCGACGAATCGGGCGCGGTCGTCAAGACGATCGGCGATGCCGTCATGGCGACCTTCCCGACGCCGGACCGCGCCGTTGCCGCCGCGTTGCGCATGCGTGACGCGATGGCCGATCTCAACCGCCACCGCAACAGCGAGGACCTGCTGCTCAAGATCGGCATCCACGAAGGGCCCTGCCTGGCCGTGAACCTCAACGAGCGCCAGGACTATTTCGGCCAGACGGTGAACATCGCCTCGCGCGTCCAGGGGCTGGCCGCGACGCGCTCGATCCTCACCACCGCCTCGGTCGTCAACTATCCCGAGGCGGCGGCGATCCTCAAGGCCGGCGGATTGAACCCGACAGCGCAGCAGCGGGCGGTGCGCGGGATATCCGGCGAGGTGGCAATCTACGAAATTCCCTGAGGCAAGCTGGGCAGACCCGGCTACCATCCGGGGATGAACGACAAGCTTGTTGGACGGTCGGTTCCTCGCCTCGAGGACTTCCGCTTCCTCACCGGCCGCGGCCGATACGTTGCCGACATCGCGGCTCCCGGTGCGCTGTGGGGTCACGTCCTGCGCTCACCGCATGCCCACGC
>DASXQC010000415.1:0-1943 GCA_036493235.1 Reyranella sp. | reverse complement strand
CGCTTTCGCCCGGCAGCGGCGCAACGCCGCTCAAGAGCCGCGCTACCGCCTCGTCGACCGGCAGGAGACTCATCGTGGTGACTTGGCGCGCCAGGTGCCGGAGCGCCCGCCGGTCTTCTCCTTGAGCCGGATCTCTGTGATCGACATTCCGCGGTCCACAGCCTTGGCCATGTCGTAGATGGTGAGGCACGCGACGCTGACCGCGGTCAGCGCCTCCATCTCGACGCCGGTCTTGCCCTTGAGCTTGCAGGTCGCCTCGATGTCGACGGCGTTGCGCGCCTCATCGAGCGAAAGCGTCACCTGCACCGACGACAGCGCCAGCGGATGGCACAGCGGGATCAGGTCCGACGTCTTCTTGGCCGCCATGATGCCGGCAAGCTGGGCCACCGCGAGCACGTCGCCCTTGGCTGCTTTCTTGTCTCGGATCAGCGCCAGGGTCGCCGGCTGCATGACGACGCTCGCCTTCGCCGTCGCCACGCGCTCGGTGACGTCCTTGTCGCCGACATCGACCATGCGGGCATTGCCGCGCTCGTCGAAGTGGGTGAGGTCGCTCATCGCTACTTCACCAAAATCTCGCGCACGGCGGCCTCGACGTCCGGCTTGCGCATGAAGCTCTCGCCGATCAGGAACGCGGATGCGCCGACTTTGGCCATGCGCGCGAGATCGGCCGGCGTGCCGAGGCCGCTCTCGGCCACCAGCACGCGATTCTTTGGCACTTTGGCCGCGAGCTGCTCGGTGGTCGCGAGATCGACGGCCAGGGTCTTGAGATTGCGGTTGTTGACGCCGATCAGGTCGCTGTCGATTTCCAGGGCACGCTCGAGTTCGTCGCCGTCATGGACTTCGACCAGAACGTCCATGCCGTTGAGATGGCTGAGCCGTGCCAGTTCGGCGGCGAGCTGGTCGTCGAGGCAGGCCATGATCAGCAGGATGCAGTCGGCACCGAGCGCCCGGGCCTCGAATATCTGGTAGGGATCGATCATGAAGTCCTTGCGCAACGCCGGCAGCTTGCAGGCGCCGCGGGCCTGGCCAAGGAACTCGTCCTTGCCCTGGAAGTAGGGCTCGTCGGTCAGCACCGACAGGCAGGTGGCACCACCGCGCTCGTACGCCTTCGCCAGCGATGGCGGGTCGAAATCCGGCCGGATCAGGCCCTTGCTGGGCGAGGCCTTCTTGATCTCGGCGATCAGGCCGTAGCGGCCGGCAGCGATCGCAGCCTTCAGCGCCTTGGCGAAACCGCGCGGCGGCTCCGCGGCCCTGGCGCGCGTCTCGCATTCGCCCTGTGAGACGCGGCCCTTGCAGGCGTCGACGTGGCGGCGCTTGTCGTCGACGATCTTGGTGAGCGTGTCGCTCATGCGCAGATCCCTATCAATGTCTCGAGCGCCTTGCGGGCCTTGCCGCCGTCGATCGAGGCGACGGCCATCTCGGCGCCCTGCTTGAGGTCGCCGGCCTTGCCCGCGACCATCAGCGCGGCGGCGCTGTTCAGCACCACGATATCGCGAAAGGCGTTGTGCTGTCCGGCCAGCACGCCGCGGATCGCATCGGCATTGTGCACGGCGTCGCCGCCCTTGAGCGACGCCATCGAGGCACGCGGCAGACCGATATCCTCGGGCGCGATCTCGATCTCGGTCACCTTGCCGTTCTCCAGCGAGGCCACCCAGGTCGCAGCGGTGGTGGTGATCTCGTCCATGCCGTCCTGCCCATGCACGACCATCGCGCGTTCGAGCCCGAGCTGCCCCAGCGCCTCGGCCACCGGCTTCAACCAGCGCCGATCGAACACGCCGACCAGCTGCCGCTTCACAAGGGCGGGGTTCGACATCGGCCCCAGCAGATTGAAAATGGTGCGCGTGGGCGCCAGTTCCACCCGGGGGCCGGCGACATTGCGCATGGCGCTGTGATGTCGCGGTGCCATCAGGAAGCAGACGCCCGCCACCATCAGCGACTTCTCC
>DASXQC010000414.1:0-4423 GCA_036493235.1 Reyranella sp. | reverse complement strand
CGGAAGACGACCAAGAAGAAGGCAGCCCCGAACACGATGTGGGGAGGTCGCTATGCACTCGGCCCCGCCGAGATCATGGAGAAGATCAACGCCTCCATCGGCTTCGACAAGAAGCTCTACGCCCAGGACATCGCGGGCTCGGAGGCGCATGCCGACATGCTGGTGGCGCAGGGCATCCTGACGGCGAAGGACGGCCGCGCCATCAGCCGCGGCCTCGCCCGGGTGAAGGACGAGATCGAGCAGGGCAAGTTCAAATTCTCGACCAAGCTCGAAGACATCCATTTCAATGTCGAGCAGCGGCTCACCGACCTGATCGGTCCGGCGGGCGGCCGCCTGCACACCGCGAGGTCGCGCAACGACCAGGTGGCGCTCGATGTGCGCTTGTGGACGCGCGACACGGTCGACCGGCTCGAAGGCATGCTGCGCGACCTGCAGGCGGCGCTGATCGATCGTGCGGAAGAGTACGCCGCGACCATCATGCCGGGCTTCACGCATCTGCAGACGGCGCAGCCGATCACCTTCGGCCATCACCTGCTCGCTTACGTCGAGATGTTCAGTCGTGATCGCAGCCGCCTGCGCGACTGCCGCGAGCGGATGAACGAATCGCCGCTGGGCGCCGCGGCGCTTGCCGGCACGCCGCATCCAATCGATCGCCATCATACGGCGAAGGCGCTGGGCTTCGACCGGCCGATGGCCAACTCGCTCGATGCCGTATCGGACCGCGACTATGTCGTGGAGTTTCTCGGCGCCGCGTCGCTCTGCGCCGTGCACCTGTCGCGGCTCGCCGAGGAGATCGTGATCTGGTGCTCCGCGCCGTTTCGCTTCATCGCGCTGTCGGATGCCTTCACGACCGGCAGCTCGATCATGCCGCAAAAGCGCAATCCCGATGCAGCGGAGCTGATCCGCGGCAAGGTCGGCCGGATCATGGGCGCGTTCGTGGCGCTCTGCATGCTGCTCAAGGGCCTGCCGCTGACCTACGGCAAGGACATGCAGGAGGACAAGGAACCGCTGTTCGACGCCGCCGATTCGATCGAGCTCTGCGTTGCGGCCATGACCGGCATGATCCGCGACCTCAAGGCCAATCCCGAGCGCATGCGCGCCGTCGCCTCGGCCGACTACTCGGTGGCGACCGATCTCGCTGACTGGCTGGTGCGGTCGGTCGGCCTGCCGTTCCGGCAGGCGCATCACGCGACCGGCGCGCTGGTCGGCAAGGCCGCGGCCAAGGGCGTCGACCTCGACAAGCTGTCGCTCGAGGAGATGCAGGGCGTCGAGCCTCGCATCACCAAGGATGTCTACAAGGTGCTGACGGTCGAGGCCTCGGTCGCCGCCCGCAAGAGCTACGGCGGTACCGCGCCGGCCAACGTCACGCGCGCGATCAAGGATGCGCGCAAGAGGTTCCTGTGAACGCTTTCACCTACAACGCGGCCGGTGACATGCAGGCCGAGGGCGTGGCGCTCAAGCTCATCGCCCAGCAGGTCGGCACGCCATTCTACTGCTACTCGGCCGGCTCCCTGCGCGCGGCGTGGCAGGAGTTCGCCTCGGCGATGAAGGGCATCAACGCCTCGGTGTGCTACGCGCTGAAGGCGAACTCGAACCTGGCGGTCGTGAAGCTGTTCGGCGATCTCGGCGCCGGCGCCGACATCGTCTCGGTCGGCGAGATGAAGCGCGCGCTCGCCGCCGGCATCCCGGCGCACAAGATCGTCTATTCCGGGGTCGGCAAGAAGCCGACCGAGCTGATGGCCGCGCTGCAGGCCGGCATCGGCCAGATCAATGTCGAGAGCTCGGCCGAGCTCGAGACGCTGAACGCCGTCGCGGGCCAGCTCGGCATCAAGGCCGCGATCACCATCCGCGTGAACCCGGACATCGATGCCGGCACGCACGAGAAGATCACCACGGGGCGCAAGGAGAACAAGTTCGGCATCGACATCGATCTCGCGCGCGAGGCCTATGCGTTCGCGGGCAAGTTGCCGAACCTGCGGGTGGTCGGCGTGGCCATGCATATCGGCTCGCAGCTCACGACGTTGGATCCCTATCGCGATGCGATCGCCAAGGTGCGCGGCTTGATCACCCAGCTTCGCGCTGACGGCCATCGCATCGAACGCTTCGACATCGGCGGCGGCCTGGGGATCGTTTACGCCGACGAGCAGCCGCCCTCGATCGCATCCTTCCTGCAGCTTGTTGTCAAGGAGACCGACGGTCTGGGGTGTGAGCTCACCTTCGAGCCCGGTCGCCGGTTGGTCGGCGAGGCGGGGGTGCTGGTGAGCGAGGTGATCCTGGTGAAGCCAGGCGTGGAGAAGACCTTCGTCATCGTCGACGCGGCGATGAACGATCTTATCCGTCCGACCCTGTACGAAGCCTGGCACGACATCGTGCCGGTGCGCCGTCCGCGCCCCGATGCCGCCACGATCCGCTGTGACATTGTCGGACCCGTGTGCGAATCGGGCGATTACCTGGCACAGAACCGTGATTTGGCCCCGCTTTCTGCCGGCGACCTCATCATGGTACGCTCGGCCGGTGCGTACGGAGCGGTGATGGCCTCGAGCTACAACACGCGGCCGTTGGCGCCTGAGGTCATGGTGGATGGCACGCGGTTTGCGGTCGTCCGTCCGAGACCCTCGATCGACGAGATGCTCTCTTCGGAGCGGTTCCCGCCCTGGATGGAGCCGGCGTAAGCGTACGTAGGAAAGGACTCGATGGACGCCACCGAAGCCACTCCGATCCCTGCTCCGGGCGTTGAGCGCAAGATCGGCTTGGCGTGGTTGGCGCTCGCCTGGGAAGGCATCTGGCCGCGGCTGATGCCGCTCCTGTCCATGGTCGCCCTGTTCATCGCGGCGGCCCATCTCGATCTGTTCGGCGGCCTCGATCCCTGGGTGCACACCGGCATCCTCGCTGCCCTGGCGCTGGGCTTCATCGGCCTCGCCTGGTGGCGGTTCCGGACTTTCACATGGCCGATCCGGGCCGAGGCCATCCGCCGGCTCGAATTGGACTCGGGCGTCGCGCATCGTCCGCTGGTCGCGGTCCAGGACACGCTCGCGGCGGGTGGCCACGACAACATGGTCGCCGCCCTGTGGGAGGCACATCGCCGCCGCGAAGCCGAACGGCTCGCCAGCCTCAGCAACGGGCCGGCGCGTCCGGGCCTGGCGAAGTTCGATACCTGGGCGCTGCGGGTCGTGCCGCTGCTGGCGCTGGTCGTGGCCGTGGCGTCGGCTGGCGGCTGGCGCGCCGATCGCATGGCGACGGCTTTCACGCCGGCCTTCCCGCCACCGCCGCCCGTCGTCGCCAATCTCTGGATCGCCCCGCCGCCCTATACCGGCAAGCCGCCGATCTATCTCGACATGGCGGAGCACGACAAGCTCCTGCGTGTGCCGGTCGGCAGCAAGCTCGCGGGCTTCGTTGACGACGTCCGCGGTCGCCATCCACCCAAGCTCGCGATCGACGGCAAGCAGACCGAGTTCAGCACCGTCAGCCAGGGCAAGTACCAGGTCGAGGCGGTCATCAACGAGGGCACCAAGATCGCGCTGCAGGCGCGCGGCGACGAGCAGGCAAGCTGGAAGCTGCACGTCATCCCCGACCTCGCACCGACCATCGAGTTCTCCAAGCCGATCAGTGTCGACAAGTGGTCGACCAAGGTCGACTACATTGCCGGCGACGATTTCGGCGTGACGGGCGTGCAACTGCAGATGCGCCTGCACGGCTCGCAGCTCGGCGCCGACATGCTGGACGGCGAGGAGCCGGACGTGCTGCGCGTCGACCTGCCGGTGCCGGGCAACAGCAAGAAGGTGAGCGACACCTTCGTGCGCGACCTCACCAGCAGTCCGTGGGCCGGCATGAAGGTGCGGGTCATCCTGTTCGCGACCGATGCGCTGGGCCAGAAGGGCTCGAGCAAGGCCGAGACCTTCCTGCTGCCCGAGCGCGTGTTCAACGATCCGACGGCGCGGGCGCTGATCGTGCTGCGCAAGCAGCTGACGATCGATCCCAAGTCGCTGCGCCTCGACGTCGTCGACGGCATGCACATGATCGAGGCGCATCCGAAGGTCTATCGCGACGATCCGGTGGTGCAGCTCGGCCTGCGCATCGGCGCGGCGCGACTGGCGACGAGCGGCGACAAGCCGATGATCGCCGACACCCAGAAGCTGTTGTGGGACATGGCGCTGCGGCTCGAGCAGGGCGCCACGTCCGACGCCGAGCGCGCGGTCGAGCAGGCCCGGCAGGAGCTGCGCGACGCCATGCAGCGCCAGGCCGGCGACGAGGAGATCGAGAAGCTGATCCAGCAGCTCTACAACGCGATGGACCGCTGGCAGAAGGAACTGGCGGAGCGGATGAAGGATCCCGAGGAGCGCCGCCGCATGCAGGAGCAGGCGGACCGCATGGATCCCAACAACACCATCACCGGCGACGACATCCAGAAGATGCTCGACAAGAT
>DASXQC010000413.1:0-2349 GCA_036493235.1 Reyranella sp. | reverse complement strand
CGGCGCGGCATCGGCGATGTTCTTCGCCGCCGCCATCGCCGTCGAATCGCGGGCAAACCAGATGTTGCGCGCGGGATCGCCGGCGGGCGTGAAGAGGCCGGAGGATTCCGGCCAGCGCAGCACCCCGATGATGTCGATGCGCCCGGAGACGGCGCCGTCGCGGCGGGTCGCCTCGTTCTGCCGGCCCTCCGGCACGAAGCCGCGGTTCACCATGACGATGCGGCCGTCGCCGAGGCGTGCCGGTGTGAACACCCAATAGCCGGGACCGCTGGTGTCGCTGCGCATGCTCGATCCGGTGGTGTAGACCAGGGCCTCCTTGCCGTTCTGGAACTCGGCGGCGAAGGCGACGCGGAGGAACTCGTCGCGGGCGGCCTCGAGCGTGCCCCATTGGACCGGCGGCGGCAGCGCAACCGGGGTGGCTGCGAGGCGCTGCTGCAGCGTCTCGATCAGCGCCTCCTTCCAGGTCCTGCGCTCCAATTGCCAGAGGCCGAGGCCAATGAGGATCGCCAACGCGACTGCGGCGGCGAGGCTCGCCGTTAGCATGCCGCTCCGGGCGCGGGGCGTACCGGCGGGGGGTGCGCCGGCCCGGGCCGTGTCGGTCGGAGCCACGGGCATCACGGGCCTGGCTTGTGCTCGAGCCGTCCTTCGGCGGCGCGATGGTGATATTGAAGGGCGATCATCAGGCCCTTCATCGGACGCAGCGGTCCGAGCGTGGTGATGAGGATCAGCGGCAACCACAGCACCGCGTGCAGCCAGAACGGCGGCTGGTAAAGCACCTCGACGATGAGCGCGGCGCCGACCACGACGAAGCCGGCGAAGAACATGATGAACACCGCCGGCCCGTCGCCCGCATCGATGAAGGCATAGTCGAGGCCGCACGCGTTGCATTGCGGCGGCAGGCCGAGAAATCCGTTGAACAGCTTGCCCTCGCCGCAGCGCGGACAACGACATGTCACCCCGGCGACCAGGGGGGAAACCGGCGGGTAGGCGCGCTCGTCCGACATTGCAGCCTCATGCTCATGCGCCCCGTGCCGCCCCGGCTACCAGGGTCCAAGGCGCGCGAACGCGCGCCCCGACCCGGATGATGCGCGTCGTCAACCTGCGTGGGCGCCGGCGCCCCAGACATAGATGCAGGCGAACAGGAACAGCCACACCACGTCGACGAAGTGCCAGTACCATGCCGCGAATTCGAAGCCGAGATGCTGCTTCGGGGTGAATTGCCCGGCATAGGCACGCAGCAGGCACACGATCAGGAAGATCGAGCCGATGATGACGTGGAAGCCGTGAAAGCCGGTCGCCATGAAGAAGGTGGCGCCGTAGATGTTGCCGGTATAGTGGAACCCGGCATGGCTGTACTCGAAGGCCTGGATGCAGGTGAAGGAAATTCCGAGCGCGATGGTGAGGATGAGGCCGAGCTTGAGGTTCTTGCGGTCGCCATGCAGCAGGGCGTGGTGCGCCCAGGTGACGGTGGTGCCCGAGGTCAGGAGGATCAGCGTATTGAGCAGCGGCAGGTGCCAGGGATTGAAGGTCTCGATTCCCTTGGGCGGCCACACCCCGCCGATGAGCTCGGCGCGCTCGACCTGGTGGATGTCGGTCGGGAACAATGCCACGTTGAAATAGGCCCAGAACCACGCCACGAAGAACATCACCTCGGAGGCGATGAACAGGATCATCCCGTAGCGATGGGAGATCTGCACCACGCGGGTGTGGAAGCCGCCGTGTTCCGCCTCGTTGATCACGTCGCGCCACCACGACAGCATGGTGTAGAGGATGCCGACGACGCCGGCCCCGAACACGTAGGGCGCGCCCGCGAACGAGTGATGCATCCAGCCGATTCCGCCTACTGCGGTGATGAACGCCGCAGTGGCGCCGACCGCCGGCCATGGGCTCGGATCGACCAGGTGGTAGTCGTGATGTTTCGCATGCGCGTCGGCCATCGTCTTCTCCATCTGCAGTTCCGGCACGGGCGGCGCGCGCCGCCCCACCCTAATTCGCTTGGGCATGATCTGGTCCGAAAAGTCTGCAACTTTTCGGGATCATGCCCTAGATCTTCTTCCCAGCACCTGTCGGGGCACCCTCCGCCACGCCCGCCTTCGGCTCCCGCACGGGATAGAACGTGTAGGAGAGCGTGATGGTATTGAGGTCATCCTGGTCGGAATCCCGCGCCAGCGCGGGATCGACATAGAACACGACCGCCATCTCCCGCTTTTCGCCGGGGGAGAGGCGCTGCTCGGTGAAGCAGAAGCAGTTGATCTTGTCGAAATAGCCGCCCACCGTGGTCGGCGCCACGTTGTAGGCGGCCTGTCCCACGGTTTCGCGCGCGGTCAGGTTGGTGACGGTGTAGTAGAT
>DASXQC010000412.1:0-6224 GCA_036493235.1 Reyranella sp. | reverse complement strand
CGAGACCGCGGGCGAGATCCGCGCGCTCGGCCGGCGGGCGATGCATCGCTCGGTCGATGTCGCCAATGTTGCGGCCGGGCGGAGCTTCGCCGCCGACGCGGCGCGCGAGCTCGGGCCGGTCGACATCCTGTTCAACAATGCTGGCATGAACATCCGCAAGCCGTTCGAAGCCTACACCGAGGAAGAGTTCGACCGGATCATCGCCGTGCACCTGAAGGGCATGTTCTTCATGGCGCAGACGGTCTATCCGGCGATGGCGGCGCGCGGCCAGGGCTGCATCATCAACGTCGCCTCGCAGCGCGGCCTGAAGGGCGCGGTCAACTCGGCGGTCTATTCCGCCGCCAAGGCCGCGATCATGGGCTTCACGCGTGCGCTGGCGTGGGAGTCGACGCCGAAGGGCGTGCGCGTCAATGCCATCGCGCCAGGCCCGGTCGTCACCGACCTGACGGCGACCATGACGCCTGCGGATCGTCAGGCCTTCATCGATGCGCTGCCGGTAGGCCGCTTCGGCCGGCCGGAAGAGATCGCCGCGACCGCGCTGCTGCTGGCCGGCCCCGACGGCGGATTCTACGTCGGTGCCACCCTGTCGCCCAACGGCGGCGACGTGATGTATTGATCAGCAGGCATGCTGGCTGAGGTGTGCCAGCAGCAGCGCGTTGACCCGATCGGGCACCTGGTCGGCCGCGTAGTGGCCGACGCCCGGCAGTACCTCGAACTGATACGGCGCGTCGATGAACTCGCCCGTCCCCTCGGCCGCGACACGGCCCACCGTGTCGTCGGCATCGCCCCAGAGATAGAGCGTGGGCACCTTGACCGGGCCGAGCGGCTGGCGCGGACCGCTCGAACGATACCAGGCCAGCGCCGCCTCGAGCGCGGCCTCGTTCCCCAGCACGGACATATGCGCGTCGGTCGCTGCCTTGGGCATGCCCTGACGCATGTGACGCGAGCGCAGCCACTCGCAATCGTTCGCCAGCAGCTTCGGCACGGCATCGGGTTCGAGGAACGCCGTATGATGGCCCGACCGCCGCTTCTGCTCGCCGTCGGGCAGCGCCAGCGCGCGCAGGAACGAGGCGGGATGGGGCCGCGACAGCATGGTGAGCGAGCACAGCCGCTCGGGATGCTGCGCGGCGATGATCCAGGACAGGCTGCCGCCCCAGTCATGGCCGACCAGATGAAAGCGCCGGGCGCCATGGCCAACAGCGGCCGCGATGTCGAGCGCGTCGCCCACCAGCTTCTCGATGCGGTAAGCATCGAGATCCTTCGAATCGGGCCGCGCTCCGGGCGAATAGCCGCGCTGGTTGGGGGCGACCGCGAAATAGCCCGCGTCCGCGAGCGCCGGCACTTGCCGATCCCAGAAATGCCGCGAGACGCCGAAGCCATGGAGAAGCAGGACGAGCGCGCCGTCCGGCGCCCCGGCCACCGAGCAATCGAATTCGAGGCCTGGTCCCGTCTTGATCTTGGCGAGTTCCATTCGCGTTTCCTCCCGGTGTGGGCAAGATTTCAACCTGCGACAGGGCGCGGCGGCACATCATAGACAATCAGGGCGACCCGCGTGATCAATCGCCAGCAAGTGGCTCTGGAAGCAAGAGAGGAAGAGCGGCTCTAGAGAGCCGTGCTCTCAGCGCCCGCCTACTGCGCTATCAAGGCGTCGGAACACCGATGGATTTCAGCCGCGCCTGGGCACGACCGCCCGGCATATGCTGTTGTCTTTCATGGCTTAGCGTTCGCGATCCGGTAGGCGCCGCGCTCGAACGTGTCATGGACGGCCAGCGCCCTGGCGTCGGCGAATGGCAGGTATTGCATCATGATCACGCCGGCGATGCCGCGCGCGGGATCGATCCAGAAGAACGTGTTGTTGATCCCGCCCCAGCTCAGGCTGCCGGGCGAGCGCTTGCCGGGGACCTGGTCGACGGTGATGAGGAAGCCCAGCCCCCACTTGTCGCGACCGTCGGCAATGAAGGTGAAGTCGGCGCTGCGCGGCAGCGTGCTCTCCTGCGCCGGAACCGTGACCGCGCCGATATGGTTCTCGCCCATCAGCGCCACCGTCTCCGGCTTGAGCACGCGCGCGCCGTCGAGCGTCCCGCCGTTCAGCAGCATGCGCACGAAGCGGCCATAGTCGCTCGCGGTCGAGGCGAGGCCACCGCCGCCAATCGGCGACGGTATGGCGAGGCCGGGTTGCGGCGATTGCAGCACGACGTCCCCGTCCATGCGGTCGCCGGCCCGCTGTTGCTGCGCGACCATCCGCGGTCCCTTGGCCTCCGGCACGGTGTAGGACGTGTCGTCCATCTTCAGCGGCGAAAAGATGTGCTGGCGGAAGTACTCCTCGAGCTTCTGGCCGGACACCGCCTCGACCAGCGCGCCAACGACATCGGTGCTGGTGCTGTAGTGCCAGCGCTCGCCCGGGTCGAACAGCAGCGGCCCGCCGTACGGATAGGTCTCGCCGGCGCGCGGCTTGAAATCGCGCCAGATCGAGCTGGTGAATGGATAGGCCAATCCGGAAGTGTGGGTCAGGAAGTTCCGGACGGTCGCTGGCCGCGACGCCGGACGAAGCGTGTAGGCGCCGCTCGCCGCGTCGAACGACTTGAAGACCTGCAGACCCACGAGCTCCGGCAGGTATTTTTCGGCCGGGTCGTCGAGATCGAGTCGGCCCTGCTCGACGAGCTGCATCAAGGCCACCGAGGTGATCGCCTTGGTCATCGAGGCGATGCGGAACAGGGCGTCGGCCGCGAGCGGACGCCCTGTCGCCACGTCCGCCACGCCGAAGGCGCCCTGATAGAGTACCTGCTCACGATCGACGACCAGCGCGACCACGCCCGGCACGTCCTTGCGCTCGATGGCGGCGCGCAAGCTCGCATCGAGGGCGGCACTCTCCGGTGAATTCTGCGCGCTCATGCGAAACGGCCTCTCCAGGAACACACGCCGGACGATATCACGAGCCGGCAAGAGCCTGTACGATCAAACCTCCGCCCCGACATCGCGCTATAGAACGACCGCCATGAGCCCGACCCTCTACGAAGTCTATGCGATCAAGTACGCGACCCGCGAGGGCACGCGCAGCGGCAACTTCATCGGCGGCGATCCGCACGACGGCCCGATGCCGATGGACTACTTCGTCTGGCTGATCCGCAATGCCGAGCGCACGGTCGTCGTCGACGTAGGCTTCAGCGAGGCCGTGGCCCGGCAGCGCAAGCGCACGTTCCTGCGGACCCCGAAAGCGGGCCTGGCCCTGCTCGGCGTCCAGGCCGCGACCGTGCAGGACGTCGTCATCACCCACATGCATTACGACCATGTCGGCACGTTCTTCGATTTCCCGGCGGCACGCTTCCATCTCCAGGACGCGGAGATGAGCTACGCGACCGGCCGCTACATGCGGCACGGCCGCTTCAATCACGGCTACGAGGTCGACGACGTGGTCGGCATGGTGAAGCTCGTCTTCAAGGACCGCGTCCGCTTCCACAGCGGGTCGGCCGAGCTGGCGCCGGGCATCAGCGTGCACCACATCGGCGGCCATACGGCCGGGCTGCAGTGCGTGCGGGTCGCGACCGAGCGCGGCCGGGTCGTGCTGGCCTCGGACACCAGCCACTACTACGAGCACATGGAAACCGGCCGGGTCTTCCCGACCGCCTTCCATGTCGGCGAGATGGTCGAAGGCTACGACAAGCTGCGCGCGCTGGCCGAGTCGCCGAAGCACATCATCCCTGGCCACGACCCGCTGGTCATGGAGCGCTATCCGGCGCCGTCGAAGGAGCTGGAGGGCATCGTCGTCAGACTGGACGTACCGCCGGTTCGGTGACCGCGAGCGCCCATGAGAAGACGCGCCACGGAGTGGCGCGCCCCCGGCAAAAGACTATTCGGCCTTGATGCCCGCGAACTTGATCACCTTCGCCCACTTTTCCGTGGCTTCCGAGAGGATCGTCGCGAATTCGGCGGGCGAGCCGCCGAGCACCGTGCCGCCCAGCTCGACGAACCGCTCCCTGATCTTGCTGTCGGCGAGGCCGGCATTGAGCTCCTTGTTCAGCCGGTCGATGATTTCCGGCGGGGTGTTCCTGGGTACGCCCATGCCGCCAAAGCCGCTGGCCTCGTAACCCGGCACGAAGTCTCCGACCGTCGGGACGTCCGGAAACACGTCCAGACGGGTCGCGGTCGTTACCGCGAGCGCGCGCAGCTTCCCGGCCTTGATGTATTGGATCGCTTCCGACACGGGTGCGAAAATCACCTGCAGGTGGCCGCTGAGCAGATCGTTGACCGCAGGCGCGCCACCCCGATACGGAACGTGGATCAAATCGACCCCGGTCATCATCTTGAAGAGCTCGCAGGAAATGTTCTGCGGCGTGCCCTGGCCGGCCGACCCGTAGTTGATCTTGCCCGGGTTGGCCTTGGCGTAGGCGATAAGCTCGGGGATCGTCGTGACGGGGACCGACGGATTCACCGTGACGACGTAGGCCAGCCGCGCGAGGCAGATGACCGGCGCGATGTCCCGAATGAAGTCGAAATTGAGATTGGTGAAGAGCGAGGCATTGATCACATGCGGCGTCACGATCTGCAGCAGCGTGTAGCCATCCGCAGGGGCCTTGGCGACGGTCTCGGTGCCGATGTTGCCGCTGGCGCCAGGCTTGTTCTCGACGATGTACTGCTGACCGAGACGCTGCGACAGCCAATCGCCCATCAGGCGCGCCTGGATGTCGGTCGCGCCTCCGGCGGTGAAGCCGACGACGATGCGGGCCGGTCGAGTCGGATAGGTGTCTGCCCGCGCAACACGGGATAGAGCCGGGGACGCAGCCGCACCCGCGGCCAGATGCACGAATGTGCGGCGACGAAACTTCATGATGCTTTCTCCCCACTACGCCACGCTGCGGACTTGCCATCCATCTGGACGCGCTATGGGGACAGGCTATACCCGCCTTGCGAGCAGGCGGAAGAGGCCAGTGCCGCCTATCGATTGCCGTCTATCGAGTGCCGCCTATCGACCTTTCGGCGCACTGCCGACTACGGCGGGATCGAAGGGCGTGCTCTGGTAGATTTCGTTGATCCAGTTGCCGAACAGCAGATGTCCGTGGCTGCGCCAGCTGTTGGTCGGCGCCCGCGAAGGATCGTTGCCGGGGAAATAGCCTGCGGGGAGCTGGGTGCCGCCATCGCGGCGATATTCCGTCCCGAGAGTGGCGGTGTCGTATTCGAGGTGATTGAACATGTGGATCGAGCGGTGCAGCGGGTCCTCGACCAGGCAGAGACCGGCTTCGTCGCTCTCGGCCAGGATGCGCAATCCGCGATCCGTCGGAAGGTCGGCCCGGCAAACTTCGGTCCACCGCGACACGGGCACGTCGAAGGCGTCGGCAAAACCGCGCAGATAGGGCGAGGTCGGTGCCAGGTTCCGGTGAGGGAAGACGCCGAAGGCTTTGCCGGGAAGCTCACGCTTCGGCACCCCATGGAAGTGATAGAGGGCGGCTTGCGCGGCCCAGCAGAGCGTGAGGCAGCCGTGGACGTGCGTCTGGGTCCAGTCGAGGATCGAGCGCAGCTCGGGCCAATAGCTGACCTCCTCGAAGGGCAGCCGCTCGATCGGCGCGCCCGTGATGATGAAGCCGTCGAAGCGCTTGGTGCTGACGTCGGACCACGGCTGATAGAAAGCCGCAATATGACCCGCAGGCGTGTTGCGGGCGACGTGCTCGGTGATCCGCACCAGCGTCAGCTCGATCTGGAGCGGCGTCGCGCCGAGCAGCCGGGCGAGCTGGGTTTCCGTGCTGATCTTGTCCGGCATGAGGTTCAGCAGGCCGATCCGCAATGGCCGGATATCCTGCCGGACCGCATCGGATTCGCGCATGACCAGGACGCCTTCGGCCTCGAGCGTGCGGCGGGCGGGAAGATCGTCAGGAATTGTAATCGGCACGTCGCGTCGTTCCTCGGTACAGGGTCGACGCCGCGTGGCTTGATCCGTTGGGTTGCCGGCTCGGCCACATCCTCCTTGCGGAGCTCCACCTTGCCCGGATCGGCAGGTTGGCGTTGGACGTCTTCCCAACTCTTGATGCTGCCCCCTTCCTATAAGGCCGGACCGGCGCTAGCAAGGTACGATCGCGGTTCGGCTCCAACTCGGGAGAAAGACACATGGCAACGACCGACCTGGCCCCAGGGCTCAAGGCAGAGATCGTCACGACCGTCGACGACAAGCTGGTGGTCACGCACATGGGCGGCGACGGCGTGCTGTCGACCCCTTCGATGATCGGCCTGATGGA
>DASXQC010000411.1:0-6955 GCA_036493235.1 Reyranella sp. | reverse complement strand
CTTGCCGACGCGGGCCGCGCGAAGGGCCGCCTCGTTCACGAGGTTGGCGAGATCGGCGCCGGAGAAGCCGGGCGTGCCACGCGCCAGCACATGCGGATCGACGTCGGGCGCCAGCGGCACCTTGCGCATATGGACCTTGAGAATCTTCTCGCGGCCGCCGATGTCGGGGTTCGGCACCACGACCTGGCGGTCGAAGCGGCCCGGGCGCAGCAGCGCGGGATCGAGCACGTCCGGCCGGTTGGTGGCGGCGATAAGGATGACGCCCTCGTTCGATTCGAAGCCGTCCATCTCGACCAGCAGCTGGTTCAGCGTCTGCTCGCGCTCGTCGTTGCCGCCGCCCAGGCCCGCGCCACGATGGCGGCCGACGGCGTCGATTTCGTCGATGAACACGATGCAGGGCGCGTTCTTCTTGGCCTGCTCGAACATGTCGCGCACGCGGCTCGCACCGACGCCCACGAACATCTCGACGAAGTCGGAGCCCGAGATGGTGAAGAACGGCACGTTAGCCTCGCCGGCGATGGCGCGCGCCAGCAGCGTCTTACCGGTGCCCGGCGGGCCCACGAGCAGGCAGCCCTTGGGGATCTTGCCGCCCAGCCGCTGGAACTTCTGCGGATCCTTCAGGAAATCGACGATCTCTTCCAACTCGGCCTTGGCCTCGTCGATGCCGGCGACATCCTCGAAGGTGACGCGGCCGTGCTTCTCGGTCAGCAGGCGCGCCCGCGACTTGCCGAAGCCCATGGCGCGGCCAGTGCCGCTCTGCATCTGGCGCAGGAAGAAGATGTAGACGCCGACCAGCACCAGGACCGGCAGCCAGCTCACGAAGATCGAGCCGATATTGACGCCCTCTTCCGCCGGCCCCGCATCGACGCGATCGACGTTCTTGATCAGCATCGGCATCAGCTGCTCGTCCGGCGGCGTGCTGGGCGCGTAGGTGGCAAACTTCTGCACGCCATTGCGCGGCTCGCGGTAGGTGCCGCTGATGCTGTTGCCGGAGATCCGGACGTCCTGGATCTGCCGCTGCTCGACCGACCGCACGAACTCCGAATAGGGGATCGTGTTGCCCGCGGTGCGGGTCGTGCCCCCCTGGAAGACGCTGTAGAGCAGCGCCAGGAGCAGGACGATAACAATCCACAGGGCGGCGTTACGATTGAACGGGTTCACAGGGTCTGTCCGTTTGGAATGGTTTCAACCTAAATGGGTCTCGGCGGATGCGCCGCAAGCGAAAAATGCCGCCGGGACGAGGGGATGGCCCGGAGTCTTAGCGTTTCTCCTGCCACTTTCAGGCCTCACAATCCAGCGCAGCCGTCGGGTGGCAGGGTCGCGCCGCAGCATCAGCTGACACCCGGATAGTGTGAAATCCCGGCTTTTTCCCGACTTGCCTCGATCCTGGTCATGGCCTTGGGCTAGCGAAAGCCGTGCCGCCGCCCGCTCCAGCCGCTGCCGCCTCGGCGCATAGGCCCCGCCCCCAACCGCCTGGACGACCCGGCCCAGCAGCCGGCCGGTAATTTCCTTGCTCAAGTCCGACACGACAAGTTGATCCAGAGCGACGCCCTCCGACGCAACCTCGAGGGTTCGCAGCGCTGCCTCGGCGACCTCCCGGTCTCGCGCCGCGCGGCCGTCAGTCGGCTCGAGCGTCGTCCCTCCATCTTGTCGCACCCGGACCCGCTCGAAGCGGCGGTCCTCGTTCGAGGGATCGTCGATCCAGCCGATCCCCCTCGCCTCCAAAGTAGCGGTCAGCCGCGCTCGCGGCACCGCCAGCAGCGGGCGCAGCAGGCGGCCGTCGCGGTGCTCGACCAAGGCCGCCATGCCGGCCAGCCCATCCGGCCCGCTCGCGCGCGCGGCGCGCATGGCCAGCGTCTCGGCCTGGTCGTTGGCGTGGTGTGCGGTCAGCAGATGCAGGACGTCGTGTCGGCGGCAAGCGTCGAACAGCAGCCGGTAGCGCGCCTCGCGCGCGGCTTGCTGGATGCGGGTCGCGGGCTTGGCGCCCGACCACGCCAGCGTCTCGGCTTCGATGCCGAGTGCCGCCAGCTGCGCGCTGGTCGATTGCGCTTCAACGGCGGACTCGGGCCGCAGGCCGTGATCGACGATCAGCGCCAGCACACCGCCCCGCCGCTCGCCGGCCCATTGATGCGCCAGAACAACAAGGGCAATCGAATCGCGCCCGCCCGAGACAGCGACGGCAAGCGACGGCCGCGCCTCGAACGGCGCAAAGGGCGCCATCAGGTCGGCGAATTCAGGAGCCGAGAGCGGCGTCACCCACAGCCGTTCTTCTGGCGCTCATGATCGACCATCCTCTTCTGAAGGTCGGTGGCGCGCGGATAGTCCTGATTGAAGCGCTGGAACACCGAACAGGCTTCCTGCTTCTTGTTCATCACCGCGAGCGTCATGCCGAGCTTCAGGAGATTGTCCGGTCCCTTGCCGCTGGTCTTGTAGGTCTTGTAGCCCTCGGCGAAGGCGACCATCGCCTGCTGGTACTCGCGCCGTGCGTAATAGGTTTCGCCCAGCCAGTACTGCGCATTGCCGGCCAGCGGATGCTTCGGATTGGTCTGCACGAACGTCTTGAAGGCGCGCTCCGCGCCGGCGTAGTCGCCGTCCCGCAGCAGCTTGAAAGCGTCGTTATAGAGTTGCTCGCCCTGCGCGCCGCCGGCCGGTGGCGCGTTCGACGCTGTCGGCGCGTGGCCCGGCGGTGCAGTCGGCGTCGGCCCTGGTCCCGGCGGGCGGCCGCCGCCGCCCTTGCCCTTCTCGAGCTGATCGATCCGGAAATCGTAGTCGGTCTGCATCTTGTCCAGCTGCTGCTTGAGCTGCTGGTTCTGGTTCTGCAACTGCTCGACCTGTCCGGTCAGCATGGTGATGGTCTGCTGCAGCTGGTTCATCCGGTCTTCCATGTAGACCGACGAATCGCGTTGTGCGCTCGCCACCGTGGGCAGCAGCGCGAGGGCGAACACCAGCGCCCCGAAAAGAAAGCTCTTCATGGCATCCATTGTCGCATCGATGCGGGCCATTTTCAGGCAGGACGGCCCAACCAACAAACGAAAACGCCGGTCCCAGGGACCGGCGCTCCGTCTCGTCGAGACGACGATTTACTGGAGGGTCGAGATGCCGACGCGGTTGCGGGCCCAGGAGCCCTCGTCGGAGCCGACGGCCTCGGGACGCTCCTTGCCGTAGCTGATGGTCTTGATGCGGTCGGCGGGGATGCCCTGCGCGACCAGGTACTGACGCACGGCGTTGGCGCGACGCTCACCCAGCGCGAGGTTGTACTCGCGGGTGCCGCGCTCGTCGCACTTGCCTTCGATGGTGATCGGGTAGTTGGTGTACTTCTTCAGCCACTCGGCCTGCTTGGCGAGGGTGGCGCGTCCGTCCTCGCGGATGTTCGACAGATCGGTATCGAAGTAGACGCGGTCGCCGACGTTCTGCTTGAAGTCACCGATCGAGCCGGGCGTGACGCTGGTGCCGGCATCCGGCACTTTCTGCTCGCTGTTGCTGCACGCGGCCATCACCAGGAGTGCCGCAACGGCAACAAAGGCTTTGATCATTCGCATCTCAATCTCTAACGGCGCGCTTGCACGCCCGCTCCTCTTTGTTCATCCACCAACGCCCAGACAAAGCGGCCCGAGCGTGAATTCTACGCTCGGGCCACGAAACGCGATCATATTCCGCATCACTGCGGAATCAAGGGCGACCAGGCCGGATCCGACGCGTCGGTCGGAGTCGGTACCTGGCGTTCGAACCGCCCGGTTATGTCGATGGCGTGCAACGTCACCGAACCCGCACGGCCGCCCGAGTTGGGCTGCTGGCGGAAGAACATCATCACCCGGCCGTTGGGCGCCCATGTCGGGCCTTCGACCAGGAAGCCGTTGGCCAGCAGGCGCTCGCCGCCGCCGTCGGGGCGCATCACTCCGATGCCGAAGCTGCTGCCCATGATCTTGGTGAAGGCGATGTAATCGCCTCGCGGCGACCAGACCGGCGTCGCATAACGACCGTCGCCGAAGCTGATCCGCTTCTCGCCGCCGCCGCCGGCGCTCATGACATAGAGCTGCTGGCTGCCGCCGCGATCCGAGTTGAAGACAATTTGTGTTCCGTCGTTGGAGTACGAAGGCGAAGTGTCAATTGCAGGCGTGTTGGTCAGGCGCCGCACGCCGCGCCCGCGTACGTCCATCTCGTAAAGGTTAGTGCGACCATCCTGTGACAAGCTCATCGCCACTTTCGTACCGTCGGGCGAGAAGCGCGGCGCGAAGCTCATGCCCGGGAAGTTGCCCATCAGCTCGCGCCGGTTGGAATCGACGTTCTGCAGATAGACCTTGGGCGGCGAGTTGCGGTCGCCGTAGGCCATATAGACGATCTCCTGCAGCGTCGGCGAGAAGCGCGGCGTGAGGGCGATCGTGCTGCCGTCGGTGATGTAGCGGTTGTTCGCGCCATCCTGGTCCATGATGGCGATGCGCTTGTTGCGGTTGTTGAGCGGGCCGCTCTCCGAGACATAGGCGACGCGGGTATCGAAATAGCCCTCCTCGCCGGTCACCCGCTTGTAGACCGCATCGGCAATGATGTGGCCGAGTCGCCGCCAGTTGTTGGGCTGGCTGGTGAAGCTGAAACCCGTCGCCTGGTCGCCCTTCAGCACGTCCCACAGGCGGAAGTCGACCTTGATGTTGCCGCCGACATTGGCGATCGAGCCGACCACGAGTCCCTGGGCGCCGACATTGCGCCAGTCGGGAAAGCGCGGCTGCGAGCTGGCATTCAAATTCGGCTCGATGAAGGAGCCCGGCGCGATCGAGCGGAACAGGCCGGAGTTCTGCAGGTCGTTGCGGATCACGCCCGCGATCTGACCGCCCATCGGATCGCCCTGGAAGTCGACGATCGCAATCGGCACCGGCTCGAAGTTGGGCCGCGTCATGTCGATGGTGAGCTGCGCGCGCGCCGCGATGGGCGCCGCCAGCGGGGCGAGCGCGGCGCCGAGCAGCACCGTCCGTCGGGGGATCATCATTTCGAACCTCTTCATTAGTAGTCGCGGGAGTCGAAATTGAACGTCAGGGTCCGCCAGCTGTCGTACTTCTCGGCCGGCAATGGCCACGGCTGGCAGCGAGGATTCATGACCGTGCCTCGAGTCGGCTCGAACGGCGGCGTGGAAGGCGGCTTGGACTGCGGCGTTGGCATCGTGTCCTGATGCTTGAGGATTTGGTCGACCAGTTCGTCGATGCGCGGCTTGCCTGCGGGCGGATTCTGGGCCCCGGCTGGGAATGCCGCCTGCACGAGGACGAGCGCGGCGCATGCTGTCGGCAGGTACGTCACGGTCAGTAGTCGCGGGGATCGAAGTTGAAAGTTATCGTGTGCCAGCCGTTGTAGCGGTCGGTCGGTAGCGGCCACGGCTGGCAGCGCGGGTTCATGACGGCGCGGTAGGCGGCGTCGGCGGCCGACCGGAACACCGGATCGCGGGTGTAGCGGCCGCCGTCCTGGACTTCAGCCTTCACCGGCGTGCCGTCCTGGTTCATCTGCACCGTCAGGGTCACGATCGGCTGGTCGCGCGCGCCCGGCGTCGGGTTCCAGCATGGCCGGATCTTGGAGCGCACGCCTTCAATCTCGCTCGCCGTCACGACGGCGGAGAGCTGAGGTGCCATCGAGGCCTGGCGCGTGATCTCCTTCGGTTTCTGCGGCGATTGCTGCGGTGTCTTGATCGGCGGGTTCTTGTCGTTGTTCTTCAGGATGCTGTCGACCAGCGAGTCGACGTCCGGCTTCTTGGGCTCGGGCTTCGGCGGCGGCGGCTTGGGCGGCTCGACCTTCTTCACCTCGGGCTTGGGCGGCTCGGGCTTGGGTGGCTCGATCTTCTTCTCTTCCTTCGGCGGATCCGGCTCCTTGGGCTTGAGCGCGATCACGTCCTGGGTCGGCTTGGGCGGCTCGGGCTTGGGCTTCTCGACCACCTGGGGCGCGATCGGCTTGGCCTCGGCGACTTCTTTCTTCGGGTCCGGCGGAGCCGGTTTCGCCTCGGATGTCTTGGGCGGCGGCGCCTTGCTCGTCTCCTCGGCGATCTTCGCGTCCTTGGGCTGCGGATCCTGGACGCCGATCTTGGGCGCCGCGGCGTGCTTGTCGATCTTCACGAAGTCGACCATCACCGGCTCGGGTTCGATCGGCGGATGGCTGAACAGCTCGAGGTTCACGATCGCCGCCACCAGCGCGAAGACATGCAGCCCGGCCGACAGGATTGCCGGGGTGCGCATCTCGATACTGGAGGCACGGCGAAAGGCCATTGCTTAGCGCTTCGGCGTGGGTGCAGGAGCAGCAGGCTTGCCGCCGGCGGCAGGCGCGGGACCGCTGTCCGCTCCCTCACCCAGCAGGCCGAGCTGGCGGAAGCCGGAATCGATCACCACGCCCATGACTTCCATCATGCGGCCGTAGTTGATCGCCTTGTCGCCGCGGATGAACACGCGTTGTTCCGGCTTCTCGCCGTAGACCGCCTTGAGCTTGGTCGCGAGGTCGGCGAGCTCGTACTTGGTCTCGCCGAGGAAGACCTCGTCCTTGGAATTCACCGACACGACCAGGGGCTCGTCCTTGCCGCCGACCTGCTGCGCGCTGGTCTTGGGCAGGTCGACCGGGACGCCGACCTGCAGCAGCGGCGCGGTGATCATGAAGATGACCAGCAACACCAGCATGACGTCGACCATCGGCGTGACGTTGATGTCGGCGATCGGCGCGAAGCGCCGGCGGCGGAAGCGGCTGCCGCCGGCACTGCTGCCCGGCGCCGGGATAATGCCGGCCATCAGGTCTGCTCCTCGAGCTGGCGCGACAGGATGGTGATGAACTCACCGGCGAACGCCTCGAGCTGGGCGGCGTAGCGCTGCACCTGGCCCGAGAGGATGTTGTAGGCGCCGGCGGCCGGGATCGCCGCCACCAGGCCGATCGCGGTGGCGAACAGCGCCTCGGAGATGCCGGGCGCCACGACCGCCAGCGAGGTGTTCTTCGACACCGC
>DASXQC010000410.1:0-6061 GCA_036493235.1 Reyranella sp. | reverse complement strand
GGAAAGCAACGACAGAGGGGCGCACATGAGTAAGGGTGGAATGAAGCGACGGACATTCGGAGCGTTGACCGCGGGCGCGGTCGTCGCCGGCAGCCTGCCGGCGCGCGCGGCCGACAAGGTCCTGCGCTTCGTGCAGAACGGTAACATGACGATCCTCGATCCGATCTGGACGACGGCCTACGTCACCCGCACGCACGGCTACTTCATCTACGACACACTGTTCTCGATGGACGCGAACAACGAAGTGAAGCCGCAGATGGTCGAGAAGTACGAAGTCTCGGCCGACAAGACCCTGTGGACCTTCCACCTGCGCGACGGGCTGGCCTGGCACGACGGCACGCCGGTCACGCCGGACGACTGCATTCCCTCGATCAAGCGCTGGGGCGCGCGCGACGCAATGGGCCTGAAGCTCATGGACTTCATTAAGGAGTTCAAGACCGTCGACGCCAAGACCTTCACCATGCAGCTCAAGGAGCCGTACGGCCTGGTGCTCGAGTCGCTCGGCAAGCCTAGCTCGAACGTGCCGTTCATGATGCCGAAGAAGATCGCCGAGACCGATCCCTTCAAGCAGATCGACAGCCAGATGGGCTCGGGCCCGTTCAAGTACATCAACGCAGAGTCCAAGCCCGGCGAGAAGCACGTCTACGTCAAGAACGACAAGTACAAGCCTCGCAGCGAGCCGCCCTCGGGCCTCAGCGGCGGCAAGGTGGTCAAGGTCGAGCGCGTCGAGATCATCGAGATGCCCGACCCGCAGCAGCAGGTGAACGCGATCGTCGCTGGCGAGATCGACCTGATCGAGCAGCCGCCGCACGACCTGATCCCGATCATGAAGGCCGACAAGAACGTGCAGATGGTCGACTGGAACCCGCTCGGCCAGCAGTTCGTCTACCGCATGAATCATCTCCAGCCGCCGTTCAACAATCCGAAGATCCGCAAGGCCGCGCTGCTCTGCATCGAGCAGGAGGAGTATCTTAAGGCGACGGTCGGCGAGCCGCAGTACTACAAGGTGAGCGGTGCCGCCTTCATCGGTGGCACGCCCAACGCCTTCGACGCGCCGGACGGCCTGTTCGTGAAGCCGAACTACGAGAAGGCCAAGGCGCTGCTCAAGGAGGCCGGCTACGACGGCACGCCGATCGTGCTGATGCAGTCGACCACGCTCCCGGTGCTGACCAACACCGCGCCGGTCACCAAGTCGCAGCTCGAGAAGGGCGGCTTCAAGGTCGACATGCAGTCGATGGACTGGCAGACGCTGGTCACCCGCCGCACCAAGAAGGATCCGCCGGACAAGGGCGGCTGGAACGTGTTCCACACCTTCACCGTGGCGGCCGACATCCTGAACCCGATCTCCAACACCTATATGGTGGCGCAGGGCGACAAGTCGTGGTTCGGCTGGCCGACCGATCCCGAGATCGAGAAGCTGCGTGACTCCTACGCCAAGGAGACCGATCCGGTGAAGGCCAAGCAACTCGCAAAGGCCGTGCAGGATCGCGCGATCGAAACCGCACAATACGGCTGGATCGGCCAGTGGTATGGACCGGGTGCGGCACGCAAGAACATCCAGGGCTGGCTCAAGGCGCCGGTGCCTGTCATGTGGAACGTCACCAAGGCCTGAGGCTACACAAGGTTCATGATCGACTTCATCGCCCGACGTCTGGTCTCCATCATCCCGGTTCTTGCGGTGGTGGCGCTGTTCGTCTTCTTCATGCTCCGGCTGACGCCGGGCGATCCGGCGGCAGTGATCGCCGGCGACAATGCGACCTCCGACCAGATTGCCGACATTCGCGAGAAGCTCGGCCTCAACCTGCCGATCTGGCAGCAGTTCGGCATCTGGCTCGGCAACATGCTGCAGGGCAATTTCGGCGAAAGCTTCTTCTTCAAGAAGACCGTTGCCGAGCTGATCGCCCAGCGCCTCGAGCCGACCCTGGCGCTGTCGGTCTGCACGCTGATCCTCGCCGTCTCGACCGCGGTGCCGCTCGGCGTCATCGCCGCCTACCGCCAGGGCTCGATCCTCGACCGCGTGGTGATGGGCTTCTCGGTGCTGGGCTTCTCGATGCCCTCGTTCGTGATCGGCTACTGCCTGATCTACGTCTTCGCCATAGAACTCGGCTGGCTGCCGGTGCAGGGCTACACCCGCATCGGTGTCGACTTCGGCGCCTTCGTCGAACGCATGATCCTGCCCAGCGTGACGCTCGGCATCATCTACATGGCGTTGATCGCCCGCATCACCCGCGCGTCGATCCTCGAGGTGCTGAACGAAGACTATATCCGCACCGCCCGCGCCAAGGGCCTCAGCAACCGCGTCGTGCTGATGCGTCATGCGCTGCGCAATGCTGCGGTGCCGATCCTGACCGTGATCGGCGTCGGCGTCGCCCTGCTGATCGGCGGCGCGGTGGTCACCGAGAGCGTGTTCGGCCTGCCCGGGCTGGGACGGCTCACCGTCGAGGCGGTGCTGAGCCGCGACTTCCCGACCATCCAGGCCGTCATCCTGCTGTTCTCTGTCGTGTACGTACTGATCAACCTGCTGATCGACATCGGCTACACCATCTTCGATCCGAGGATCCGGTATTGAGCGCGATAGTCCCCGAGGAAGTCGTCGACTCCGCCGCGATCGCGTCGGCCTCGACCAAGCGGCGCAGCCTGTGGGCGCTCGCCATCCGCAATCCGAGCGTCATCTTCGGCGGCGTCATCCTGCTGATCATGCTGGCGATTGCCATCCTGGCGCCGGTGCTCGGCACCGTCGATCCGACCCGGATCGATCCCGCGTCGCGCAACAAGAAGCCGGGCACCGAGGTCACGCTGCGGCTCGAGGACGGCAAGACCATGAAGCGCGTGGCGCTGATGGGCACCGACAGCCTGGGCCGCGACGTCTATAGCCGCGTTCTCTACGGCACGCGCGTGTCGCTGATGGTCGGCGCCTCGGTCGCCGTGGTTGCCGTCTCGTTCGGCCTCGTGATCGGCCTGGTGTCGGGCTACATCCGCTCGCTCGACGGCTTCATCATGCGCATCATGGACGGGCTGATGGCGATCCCGGGCATATTGCTCGCCATCGCGCTGGTCTCGATCTGGCGCTCCGGCCTGACCACTGTGATCTTCGCCATTGCCGTGCCCGACACGCCGCGCGTCGTCCGCCTCGTGCGCTCGATCGTGCTCAGTGTGCGCGAAGAGCCCTATGTCGAGGGCGCGATCTCGGTCGGCACACCGACCTGGCTGGTGATGTTCCGCCACATCCTGCCCAACACCATCGCGCCGCTGATCGTGCAGGCGACCTTCACCGCCGCCGCCGCGATCCTGGCCGAAGCCATCCTGTCGTTCCTCGGCATCGGCATTCCACCCGAGACGCCGAGCTGGGGCAACATCATGGCCGAGGGCCGCACGCTGTTCCGCGTGTTCCCGCACAACATCCTCTATCCCGGCATCTTCATTGCCCTCACGGTGCTGGCGATCAACATCATGGGCGACGGCTTGCGCGACACGCTCGATCCGAAGATGAGCAAGAAAGTCTGAGCGTTCATGCCCGATAAGCAACCGGTCCTCGAGGTCCGCAACCTGACGGTCTCCCTGCCGTCGGGCGCGGACCGCGTCAATGCCGTCGAAAAAGTGAGCTTCACCGTCAATCCAGGCGAGATCGTCTGCCTGGTGGGCGAGTCGGGCTCGGGCAAGTCGGTGATCGCCTTCACGGTAATGGGCCTGCTCGCCAAGGCGCTGAAGCCCACATCGGGCGAGATCCTGCTGCAGGGCGAGAACATCCTCGCCGCCTCGGAGGCGCGGCTGCGCGAGCTGCGCTGCACGCGCATGTCGATGATCTTCCAGGAACCGATGACCGCGCTCAATCCGGTCATGACCTGCGGCGACCAGATCGACGAGGTGCTGCGCACCCACACCAAGCTCGACCCGGCGGCGCGCAAGGCCAAGATCCTCGGCATCCTGAAGCGCGTGCAGCTGCCGGAGCCGGACCGCGTCTACGCCTCGTTCCCGCACCAGCTCTCGGGCGGCCAGCGCCAGCGCATCATGATCGCGATGGCGCTGGTGCTCGATCCCGTCCTGCTGATCGCCGACGAGCCGACCACCGCGCTCGACGTCACCACCCAGGCCGAGATCCTGAAGCTGATCGCCGAGCTGCAGGAGACCGAAGGCACCGGCGTGCTGTTCATCACTCACGACTTCGGCGTGGTCGCCGAGATCGCCCATCGCGTCGCCGTCCTGCGCTGGGGCGAGCTGGTCGAGATGGGCCAGACCGAGCAGATCCTGTCGCGGCCGCAGCAGGGCTACACGAGGATGCTGATCTCCTCGGTGCCGTCGATCCATCCGGCACATCGCGGCGTGCGCCTCGACAACGCCACCGTGCTGCGCACCGAGAAGCTCGGCAAGACCTACTCCGGCAAGTCGTTCTTCCAGAAGGCGCGCGTGGTGAAGGCCGCGGTCGACGTCGACCTCGACATCCGCCGCGGCGAGACACTGGGCATCGTGGGCGAATCGGGCTCCGGCAAGTCGACGGTGGCGCGCTGCATCGCCCGCCTAATCGACCCGACCGAAGGCAAGGTGTTCCTGGGCGATACCGAGATCGCCACCATGTCGGCGGGTAAGCTCCGGCCCCATCGCCGCCGGGTGCAGATCGTCTTCCAGGACCCCTACCGCTCGATGAATCCGCGCATCACGATCGGTGAGTCGATCGTCGAGGGACCGATGAACTTCGGCTTGCCGCGCGACGAGGCGCTCGCCCGCGCCCGCAAGCTGATGGAGACGGTGCGGCTCGATCCCAATTCGCTCGACCGCTACCCGCACCAGTTCTCGGGCGGCCAGCGCCAGCGCATCTGCATCGCGAGAGCGCTCGCCATGGAGCCCGAACTGCTGATCGCCGACGAGGCGGTCTCCGCGCTCGACGTCTCGGTGCAGAAGCAGGTGCTCGAGCTGCTCGACGAGATCCGCCAGCGGCTGAACCTCGCCGTGCTGTTCATCACCCACGACCTGCGTGTCGCCGCCCAGATCTGCGACTACGTCGCGGTGATGAGCAAGGGTCGGGTGGTCGAGTATGGCTCGGCCGAGCAGGTGTTCGGCTCGCCCAAGGACGAGTACACCAAGGCGCTGTTCGCCGCCGCGCCCGGCCGCAACTGGGAATTCGGCAAGTTTGCCACCGCGTAGCCTGCCAGGCTGCCACCGCCTGCCATCTGCCGTGGCAGGCGTTCGTTTCAGGCAGGCCAGCGTTTTACGTCGTTCCTGCCACGCTGCCCGCACCCCCTCCCTCCCCGTTCGCAAAACGCGCCACCAGGAGGCCCGGCTCGTGCTGCGCATCGAGGTGTCGGTGGGTGTGAGGAATGTCGACAGCATGCCGCGTCACATTGCACGAGCACGTGGCGAACACCTATTAGGGGCATTGGCCGAGAATTTTTCGCGGGAGAATCAGCGCGTGATTCGCGTTCCCTTGCCCAAGAAGGGCATCTAATTCAGCGGTTACCCACAAACTTGCCCCCAGGTCCGCCGATCCCCCCATTCAGATGCTGAGGGGTGGCCACATCTGATCGGAGGCCCTCTCCGCGCGCGTCATGCGCGTGGGGAGAGGGAGCATGAGCAAGATGTGTTCTCCCCGTAGCATTCAGATGGGGAGGAACCAGCTCATCCTGCTGGCCGCAGAATCGTCGAGAGAAGGTCCCTCCATTACGCCTCGCTCCGCTCGGCTTCGGTCGGGACGATTGGTGGTGTTGATCGGATGGCGCGAGCGAGCACGGCGATTTCAGCGCCCACCGACGGGTCGACATAGAAAAGATGGAGCTCGGCTGCAGCGAGCCGCTGCATGATCTCGTCGAACAGAGTCTCCGTGAGACAGACCTTGTCGTCGACCGTGTGAACCCATTTGACGATATCGCCGAGGTCGAAACGCTCAGGATTCACGGATGATAGCAGGATTCGGCTGACGACATTCTGATGGAGGAACTCCGAAGCCCGGAGCGTGCGCACGCCTTCGAAGGAAAAACCCGCGCGCGTATCGTTGACCCTATGCAGCAGCAGGGTAACGGTCTCTGCCTCGCGGTCCGCCGAGAATGTGCCGAATTCGGCATCATGAAAC
>DASXQC010000409.1:0-7106 GCA_036493235.1 Reyranella sp. | reverse complement strand
TGTCGAGGAAGGCGTTCACGTCCGCCTCGCTCTTGCCCGAGATCGTCGTCTCGTTCGCCATCATGAGCTGGGCGATCGAGAGATTGTTCTTCTCGGCGTGCGCCCGCAGCTCCTTCATCGTGGCGTAGGGATACTTGGGCGGGTTCTTCTTCGGCGGCTCGTAACCCTTCCATTCGATGAAGCCGCCGCCGACGGAGTAGTATTCCAGCTCGTAGATCGACTTGCCGTCAGCGCCCAGCAGCTTGCAGGTCATCGTGTTGGGATGATGGAAGTCGCCCTTGGTCGAATCGTAGACGATGTCGGCCAGCGTCAGCGTGTAGGTCTTGTCGCCGAGCTTCACCTGATAGGACTGGTTCGGCTTGTCGCGCATCTCGTCGAGGAACAGCGGGTCGACCGTCGCCGGCTCCTTGCCGAGCAGGCCGGCGAGCGAGGCGCGCTCGGTGCCGTGGCCCTTGCCGGTGGCGCTGAGCGATCCGAACAGGTGGACCTTCAGGCCGGTCGCCTTGGCGAGTTGGTCGGCCGGCAGTCTGGTGCAGCGCTGGTAGAAATCGTAGGTGATGCGCATCGGCCCGATCGTGTGCGAGCTCGAGGGGCCGGGGCCGACCTTGTAGAATTCATCGGCGAGGATCATTACCGGACCCTTGCTCGCCTTCACGACGTTGAGGTCGGGCGACAACTCGCCGCCGAGCTTCGGTGCGGCGGCCTCCTTGGTGGCCTGCTGGGCGCGCGCGTCCATCGTCCAGGCTGTGCCGGTCATCGCCGCCGCCGCGCCGATCACGGCATGGCGCATCAGGAAGGTGCGGCGATCGACATTGTCGGGCTGCTCGGGAAGCTCCGGCGCCGGACGGTTGACGCGATCGTCCTTGATGGAATCCATCGTTGCCTCCCTACCTATCATTATGGGCGAGTATGGGAGGGGTCGGCCGGGATCGGCATTGACGGTTGTCAAAAGCAGGCAAACGTGACGGTGCGCCGACTTAGGCCTATCCTCGTCACAAGACGAAGGGAACACGTCGATGTCGAAGAAGGACAAGGACAAAGACAACGGGCGGCTGGACCGCAAGACCTACGAGAAGGAACTGCGCAAGCTGCAGGAGGAACTCTGCCATCTGCAGGACTGGGTGAAAACCACGGGCGAGCGCGTCATCATCATCTTCGAGGGGCGCGACGCGGCCGGCAAGGGCGGCACCATCAAGGCGCTGACCGAGCGGGTCAGCCCGAGGGTATTCCGGGTCGTGGCGCTGCCCGCACCGTCCGACCGTCAGAAGTCGCAGATGTACATCCAGCGCTATGTCGAGCACTTCCCGGCTGGCGGCGAGATCGTGATCTTCGACCGCTCATGGTACAACCGCGCTGGCGTCGAGTATGTCATGGGCTTCTGCACGGCCGACGAGCACGAGCGCTTCCTGAAGCTCTGCCCGATCACGGAGCGCTTCATCGTCGACGGCGGCATTCGACTGCTGAAGATCTGGCTCGAGGTCGGGCAGGAGGAGCAGGAGCGGCGGTTCCACGCCCGGATCGACGATCCGGTGCGCCACTGGAAGCTGAGCCCGATGGATCTCGAGTCGTTCCGCCGCTGGTACGACTATTCGCGGGCGCGCGACCTGATGCTCGACCACACCGACAGTCCGCACGCGCCCTGGTACGTCGTCGATTCCAACGACAAGAAGCGGGCGCGGCTGAACATCATCTCCCACATCCTGGCGCAAATCCCGTACAAGCAGGTCGACCGGGAAAAAATCAAACTACCGAAGCGAGGCGACAAGCGGGCCTACGACGACGCGGCCCCCATGAAACGGCGGCGCTACCTTGAACAACGCTGGTAGGACGCATCCGTCAACTATTTGAAAGACAGTCCGCTTTCACTAAGGGAATGTTACGGGACGATTGTATAATTGCAGTCCCCTCCATCAAAGATTGCAACTCAATTGCAAGCATAAATTTCGCGTGTTGTTGACATTGGTCAATGTACGGTAGCGTATTTTCAGCGAGACTGAGTACTGACAATCGAGGGGCCCCAGTGAGTACATTGCTGAGCGCCAAGGATCTTCAGGCCAAGATCGCCCTCGCCGAGGGCGAGAAGGCCTCCGCCGCGGCCAAGGCGCATGCGGCCGCTGAGGCCGAGAAGCAGGCTTTCCTGGAGCGGCTCAGCAAGCCTTCTGGCTTGACCGACGAGCAGATCATCGAGAAGGCCTCGCACATCGTTAATCGCGCGGTGGAGAACGGCCTGACCGCGGTCCAGATCTTCCGCTTTCCCAATCATCTCTGCAGCGACAACGGCCGCGCCATCGACCAGGCCGAGGCAGGGTGGGAAAAGACACTGACCGGCATCCCCAGGGAGCTGTTTGAATTCTACGAGCGGCAACTGAAGCCGCGCGGCTACGTCATCAAGTACCACATCGTCGACTTCCCGGGCGGGATGCGCGGCGATGTCGGCGTGATCCTGAGCTGGGACTGAAAACAGGATCGCGTCGGGCGAGGATCGGGAAGCGTAAGGCCTCGCGAGAGGCGGGCAGAGAGGGGATTTTCATGCCCAGTTCGATAGGCCATTTTGGGACGAACGGGCCTTTGCCGTGCGACCGCTGCATCGGCAAGCAGTACAACATTTGCCACCTGCTCGAGACTGAGCGCCAGCGCGAATTGTTCGAGACGGGCTGTCGGCATCGCTGGGACAAGCGGGGCTACCTGTTCCGTGCGGGTAGCCCGGTCGGTGCGGTGTTCAAGGTCACCTCGGGGATCGTCGCCGAGTCGCGCACGCTGGCGGATGGTCGGCGGCAGATCATCGCCTTCTTCCTGCCGGGCGACATCTGCGGCTATCTCGAGACCGACGGCCGGCACGCCTTCGACGGCGAGGCGATCACCACCGCCGAGACCTGCTCGTTCAACCGCGAGCGCTTCAGTGCTTTCGTCAACCGCAACAACGATGTTGCCGAGGAGATGCGGCGCGGGCTCGCCGAGCGGCTGAAGATGGTCGGTACGCATTTGAGCGTCGTGGGCCAGTTGACCTCGACCGAACGGGTCGCCAATTTCGTCGCCATGATGACTGCCGCCTATGCCGCGCGGAACGTGCAGACCCGCCCCTTGCCGCTGCCGATGAAGCGCAGCGACATCGCCGACTATCTCGGGCTGCGGCTCGAGACGGTGAGCCGCGCCTTCTCCAAGCTGCGCCAGAGCAGCATCATCGACGTCAACGAGGACGAGGTCCTGATCCTCGATCAGGCAAAGCTGAACCAGCTCTCGAATCGATGATCACACGCCGGTCGGTCGTTGTGGCGGCGGTGACGCTGGCGCCCGCGCTGGCGCGCGCCCAGCCGACCGATCCCAAGTTCTCGGGCTGGCTCGCCGGCCTGCGGTCCGACGCGCTGCGGGCCGGTGTCGATCAGGGCACGATCGACAGCGCCTTTTCCAACATCGCATTGATCCCCAAGGTGATGGAACTCGCCCACCACCAGCCCGAATTCAAGATGTCGTTCGACGAGTACCTCGCGGTGGTCGTCTCGCCCGAGCGCGTGACGCGAGGCCGCGCGCTGCTCAAGGAGAACCGCGCACTGCTCTCCCGGTTCGCCGGATCATCGGGCGTGCCCGACTCGATTCTGGCGGCGCTGTGGGGCATCGAGAGCAACTACGGCACGCGGCTCGGCGATTTCGAGGTCGTGTCGGCGCTGGCGACGCTCGCCTACAACGGCTTCCGCGCCAAGTTCTTCCGCGAGCAGCTCGTTGCCGCCCTCAAGATCGTGTCGCAGGGCCATATCGGCCTGCACGGCATGAAGGGCTCGTGGGCGGGCGCGATGGGCCAGTGCCAGTTCATCCCGACCAGCTTCCTGGCCTATGCCGCAGACGGCGACGGCGACGGCCGCAAAGACATCTGGACCAACAGGGCCGACGTCTTCGCCTCGATCGCCAACTATCTGCAGCGCGTCGGCTGGCGGCCGGGCGAGCGGTGGGGAGAGGAGGCGGGTGCGGGCACTCCTGCGCGCAAGGGCGAGCGCATCGTGCGACCGGCCGGCGCCAACGGCCCGGCCTATCGCACCACCGAGAATTTCCGCGTCATCCTACGCTGGAACCAGTCGGATTTTTTCGGCCTGGCCGTGGGAATATTGTCGGACCGGATTTCCGCCGCCTGAGTGATGCAATGATATCAATGCATGCATTGCATGCCGGGGCGAGCCTAGGCGTGGCGCAGGCCGCGCAGCCAGCCGCGGTAGGCGCGCTCGCTGCCGAGGTCGACCAGGCTGCTCTCCGCGGTCGAGAGCGCGCTGCCCGCACCTGCGCGGACATCGCCCGGCGTGACACCGAACGCGCGGCGGAAGGCGCGGCTGAAATGCGCCTCGCTGACGAAGCCCCAGCGGTAGGCGACCTCGTAGATCTTGCGCGGCGCCTTGCTCGGGTCGGCGAGGTCAGCGTGGGCGCGAGCCAGCCGTCGCGTTTGGATGTACGCCCCGACGCCGCCCATCGGCTCGAACAGGCGATAGAGGGCACTGCGCGAGAGGCCGAACGCCTCGCCTAGCGCATCGGCGTTGAGACCGGATGACCCGAGCATTGTCTCGATCCGGGCGCAGATACGCTCCAGGAGAGTCGCCTCGAGCACCGGCCGCGCCCGCGCCACCGACTCGGCGGTGGTCCGGAAGCAGGCGGCGATCATGTCGGTCGTGGCCTGCGCGATACTCGGTGCGTCGTCCAGGGTGATGACGCCGGCGCGCGTCGACAGGGCCCGCATGTAGTCGGCCAGCAGCCCGCCGGTGCCGGCGTCGCCGCGCAGCACCAGCCCGTGCAGGTTGTCGGTCCGCATCGCGTTGTGCAGCGCCTCTCGCGGCAGGACCACGGCGACCGTGCTCGAGGGCCGGGCCACCGTGTCGTTGGTGCGGGCGAGATCGAGGATTTGCACATCGCCTCCCCGCAGAACGCGCTCTCGGTCGTCGGCAACGCCATCCAGGCCGCCGGTCGAATAGAGTTGCACCAGATAGTGGTCCATGCCGTCGCGGGTGAGCTTGCGGCGATCGCGCAGGAAGTGCTGCCCGTCGAAATCGACCTGACTCACCATCAGGTTGCCGAGGTGGTAGGCGCTGAGGCTGGCGGCAAATCCATCGTCGGGCGCACGATCGGCCAGGGGCGATGTCTGGAAGATGACTGAGATGCTCTCGTGCCAGGCCTCGTGGTCGCGGGGCCGCAAGTGAGCAGTGGTGAATCGGCTGAACGGAAGCTTCTGGCCGGCGCTCATGATCTGGGTCCTACCGGTCAGTTCGACGTGAGCGTGACAAGCCATTTCGGCACCTTCGAGTTCAGCACTATCGAGCACGAGATCGGTCACGCCCTCGGGCTGAAGCACGGTCATGACCCGGGCGGCAACGGCGCGCTCTCAGCGGACAGGAACGATGTCGAATTCTCGATCATGACCTATGCGAGTTATTTCGGCGCCGACGCCTCCGCTCCCAACACGGTGGTCGACGGCTCCATGCCGCGAACCTTCATGATGTACGACATCGCGGCGCTGCAGACCTACTACGGCGCGAATTTCAGCAAGGTCGGCACCGCCGTGACCTACAGCTGGGATCCGGGCACCGGGCAGGAGCTGATCGACAACGCAAGCGCGCCGAACATGGGTGCGACCTCGACTTCCACGATCTTCGACACCGTATGGACTCAAGGCGCAACAGCGACCTACGACCTCACCAGCTTCAGCGCCGATCAGGTCGACGACATGCGGCAGGGCTTCTGGATGACATTCTCGCCAACCCAGCTCGCCCAACTCAACTCCGCCGACCTCACGGCCAAGGCCCAGGGCAACGTGTACAACACGCTGCTCAACAACGGTGACACGCGCTCGGAGATCTACGACCTCAACAGCGGCAGCGGCAGCGACTACATCTACGGCAACGACGTCAACAACATCATCCACAGCAACGACGGCAACGACGACATCCGGGGCGGGGGCGGCAGCAACGCGCTCTACGGCGACGCCGGAGACGACTGGCTGATTGCCGAGGGTACCAACGACTCGCTGATCGGCGGCACGGGTGACGACACCTATGTCATCTCGAGCTCGAGCGCGGTCATCGTCGAGCAGCCGGGCGAGGGGACCGACACCGCGCTGGTCTTCATCGACAACTACACGATCGGCGCCAACGTCGAGATTGGCTACCTGGCCGCTGGCGTCACGACCGTGACCGGCAACGACACCGGCATGACAATCACCGGACACAACGGCACGGGCGCGACGATCAACGGCGGTACCGGCAACGACACGTTGATCGGCGGGGACCCGGCCGACACGCTACGCGGCGGCCATGGCAACGACGTCCTGATCGGCGGGCCGGGCAACGACACCTTCGCGTTCGCCCGTGGTGACGGCAACGACACCGTCCATGCCTCGGCGACCGACGGCACCGACGTCGTGGGGTTCGATGCCGGGGTGGCGTACGACCAGCTGTGGTTCGCCCAGTCGAACAATGACCTGGTGGTCTCGGTGATCGGCGAAAACCAGGCGATCACGGTCGCCGGCTGGCATGCCTCGACCAACAACCAGTTCGGCCAGATCGATGCCGATGACGGCTTCTTCGCAACCGCCTCGGCGGTCGATCAGCTGGTCCAGGCAATGTCGGCTTTCACCCCGCCGGCGCTGGGCCAGACCACGTTGCCGACCGTGCTGGCGGACGCCCTGGCACCAGCCCTGACGACGAACTGGCAGCACAGTTAGCAGTACGCGGCTGCCCAGATAGCCGCATGGGCCTGACGGCCATTCCAAGGTGATGTATGATCGCCGCGGAATGGCGCTAAATATTGAGAAATCGGCGCGTTTTTGCCTGATTTTGGTGCTGCTGGCAGCGCTGACCGCCTGCGGCAGCCGCCATCACGGGCCGGCGGTTGCCCAGCGCGGCTTCTACAAGGTCGGCAATCCGTACACGATCGACGGGGTCACTTACGTACCGACTGAGGAATTCCGCCACACCGAGACCGGCGTCGCCTCATGGTATGGGCCGGGCTTCCACGGCAAGTCCACCGCCAACGGCGAAGTCTATGACCAGAGCGACCACACGGCCGCCCATCGCACCCTGCAGATGCCGTGCGTGCTGCGGGTGACCAACCTCGACAACGGCCAGTCGACCATC
>DASXQC010000408.1:0-2857 GCA_036493235.1 Reyranella sp. | reverse complement strand
CGCGCCGGCATTGGCGGGAATGTCATGAACCCTTCCGTCCGTGATCAGGAATGCGCCGGCGACGCGATCGACGGGAACGTCCGACAGCGCCGACTGCAGCGCGCCGAACAGATGCGTGCCGTCGGTCTCGCCATCGGCCTGGCCGGCATCGACCACGCGGACTTCGAGGCCCCTGATCTTCTTCAGCGTATCGACGAGCTCTTCCTGCGCCTTCGCCGTCTCCTGGTTGCGCGTCCCGAAATTCTGGCTCGGACTCTTGTCGACGATCACGGCAACCACCGAGCTCAGCGGCTCGCGATCCTCGCGGGTGAAGGAGGGGTTGGCGAGCGCGAGTACGATCAGCGCAAGTGCGGCGACGCGCACCGCCCAGCCGCGCGAGCGGGAGAGCAACAGCAGCGCCGCAATGACCACGATGGCGCCGATCGCAATCCAGAGCACGAGCGAAGGAACCAGCGGTGTGAAGGCGATGCCGTAATTCATGACGCGAACCTACTGTCCCAACCGCTCGATCAGCGCCGGCGCGTGCACCAGGTCGGCCTTGTAGTTGCCGGTCAGCGTATACATCACGATGTTGACGCCGGCGCGGAACGCGAATTCGCGCTGCTTGGGCTCGCCCGGCGTCAGCGGCAGCATCGGCTGGCCGTCGGGACGGATCGCCCAGGCGCCGGCGAGATCGTTCGAGGTGATGATGATCGGCGAGACGCCGTCGCCGCCGCGGGCCGGGCGCTTGTCCTCGGCCGCCTCCTCCTCATCCTCGTGCGGCAGCGCCTCGACCCAGGTTTGGCCTGTCGTGAAGCGGCCAGGGAAGTCGCGCAACAGATAGAACGTCTTGGTCATCACATGCTCGCGCGGCACCGGCTCGAGCTCGGGCACGTCAAGCGAGGAGAGCAGGTCGCGCAGCGTCTGCATGGCCGGCGTCTGCGACGCGCCATTGTCGCCGGGACCGGCCTCGATGGCGTCGCGGGTGTCGAACACGACCGTACCGCCCTGTTTCATGTAGGCGTCGATCTTGTTGAGCGCGTCCTGCGGCGGCTTGGGCGCACCCGGCACGATCGGCCAGTAGATCAGCGGGAAGAAGGCGAGCTCGTCATGGGCGGGATCGACGCCGACGGGATCGCCGGCTTCGAGTGCGGTGCGTTGCGCCAGGAACAGCGTCAGCCCGGCCACGCCGGCTTTCACGATCGCGTCGACGTCGGCATTCCCCGTGACGACATAGGCGAGACGTGTCTGCGACACCGCGCGCATCGCAAACTCGTCGCTGCTTTCGGCGCGCGACGGATATGGCACGGTCAGCGCGCCGACGGCGATCACGGCGATCAGGATTGCGGCCGGCGCGGCGCGGCGGCGGATCAGCGCAGCAAGACCGCCACCGAGCATGGCGACGATGATCGCATCGATCAGGAACAGCGCCAGCGCAGCCGACAGCAGCATGCCGCGGAGGTCGCGCGGCTCGGCATTGGTGTAGGTCGCGCGCCGCGCGCGCAGAGGCGAGGTGTCGAGCAGCGCGATGCGATCGGCGGCAGCGAGTGTGTTGACTGCGACCGGTCCCTCGGCGGGTCCATAGAAGCCCGGCGGATGATCCGGCGTGGCGCGATCGTTGTAGTCGGCGGGCAGCGGCTTCGCGGTCGCAGGCGGCGGGCCGAATGCGCCAAAACCGTCGAGCGTGTGCAGCGGCGCCAGCGTTTCCTTGCCGGTTTCGCCGGCGACGCCTGCTCCGGGCGTGGCGGTGTAACCGGAGTTATCCACGACCTTGCGCAGCATCTCGACGAATGTGCCCGACATCGGCAGATCGGACCAGCGCATATCGGCGCTGACATGGAACAGCGCGAGCAGTCCCTTGCCGCGATGCTCGCCGGTGACGAGTGGCGTACCGTCTTCGAGCGACGCCCAGCTCTTGGTCGACAGCACGGGATCGGGCTCGGCGAGCACCTGTCGGCTTACGGTGACGTCCTTCGGTACCGCGAGTCCCGCGAACGGACCGTCGGCGGCGAACGCAGCGAGGTGCTGCGGCTTTTCCCAGGTCAGGCTGCCGCCGAGCGTGCGGCCGCCGCGGCGCAGTCTGACGGGCACGAGATCGTCGTCGCCTTGTGCCAGCCGCGGCCCGGCAAAGCGCACCAGCACGCCGCCCTGGTCCATCCATGCCACGAGGCGGTCGCGGATTTCGGGCGACAGGGTGCCGACGTCGGCCATCACGATCATCGGAAGCTTCTGGTCGAGGAACTGCGTCAGCGCCTGCTGTGGCGCGGCGGCCTTGTCGGCGAGCCGCACGTCGGCAAAGGGCGCAAGCGCGCGGGTGAGATAGAAGGTCGGCGCCAAAAGCGGTTGCGCTGTGTCGCTGGTCGCGCCGCTGACGATGCCGATGGCGCGTCGGCGCCACCTCTTGTCGAGCAGTTGCACCGCGCCGGCCGAGCGCTCGCCGGAAATTTCCAGCCGCGAAATGTCGTTGCGCAGCTCGACAGGCAGGTCGAACGCGGCTTCGGTCTCGCGCGTATTCGGCGCAAAGGCGAAGCGGGCCTCGCCGATCGGCGAGCCCTTGACATCGAGCCCGCGCACGATTCCGCCGACGACACTGTTGTCGGTGCGCAGCACCTTGACCGTCATCTTGGCGGCCGCGTTCTCGGCGGCGGCGAGCGCCAGGGGCGAGGGCGTACCGCCCTCGAAGATCGTTAGCGTACGGTCGCCGATAGTCTTGCCGAGCGCTTCGACGAATTCGACACCGCGGCCGGTGTCGACGCCGTCGGTCAGCCACGCGATCTCGGCATCGCCGGCGCCTTTCAGGAAGCGCTCGAGCGTGCCGAGCGTCTCGACACGCTCGATCGAATAGGGTTTCGGCGCGAACTGGCGCAGCGCGACGCGG
>DASXQC010000407.1:0-5188 GCA_036493235.1 Reyranella sp. | reverse complement strand
GCGGCCGACTTCATCAGGCTGGAATCGATGAAGCAGCCTTCGCCGAAGCGGAACTGCCGCATGATCGCGGGTGCCAGCGCCTGGAAAGTGTAGAGGCCGGTCGTCACGTCGACGGCGATCATGCCCTGCCGCCACGGCGTGCCGTAGGCAGCTTGTTCATCACCATCATGCCGGAGAAGGCCTGGATCAGCCCGTCGACGGTCGGCCGCTTGCTGTAGGGCCCCGTCTGGCCGAAGCCCGAGACCGAGCAGTAGACGACCTTCGGATTGACCTTCTTGATGTCCTCGTAGCCGAAGCCCAGGCGCTTGATCACGCCCGGGCGGAAGCTTTCCAGCACCACGTCGGCCTTGGCGGCGAGCTTCTTCACCACCGCGATGCCGTCGGCCGACTTGAGGTCGAGCGCGATCGAGCGCTTGCCCCTGTTGTAGGCGATCGAATGGGCGCAGTGGTCGCCCTTGATGTCGCCCAGCGCGCGGCCCCAGTCGCCTTCGAGCGGCTCGATCTTGATCACGTCGGCGCCGTGCAGCGCCAGCAGCATGGAGGCATGCGGGCCGGCGATGCCCTGCGTGAAATCGAGAACGGTGATGCCGTCGAACGCGCCTTTGACCATGACTTCTTGTTCCTCCCGGAAACGTCGAGCGTAACCCTAGGCGGCGATTTCCTCCAGACGGAGGTTGTTGGTCCGCGGGCCGAAGATGCCGATGATCAGGAACACGCCGATCATGGCGGCGGCGATGAATACGAACACGCCGATCACGTCGTAATGGTGCAGCACCCAGGCGATGATGAAGCTGGTGAAGATCACGCTGAAGCGGCTCCACGAGTAGACGAAGCCGACCGCCTGCGCGCGGATGCGCGTCGGGTAGAGCTCGGCCTGGTAGGCGTGGAACGAGAACGAAAGCCAGTTGTTGGCCATCGTGATCAGGATGCCGAACAGGATGATCGGCACGGCGCCCGTCTGCTGGGCGAACAGCAGTCCGAAGACGGCGATCGCGAGCGCCGAGCCCGCGACCTGCCATTTGCGCTCGATCGTGTCGGCGACGAAGTAGCCGAGCAGCGGTCCGAGCGGCGCGGCGAGCGCCATGATGAAGGTGTATTCGAGCGACCTGGTGACGTCGATGTGCTTGGCGATCAGCAGCGTCGGCACCCAGCTCGAGAAGCCGTAGTAGCCGACCGTCTGCAGGAAGTTGTAGGCGGTCATCATGATGGTGCGGCCGCGATAGGTGTCGTTCCAGATCTCCGACCACGCGCCTTTGGTCTCCTCGACCTCGCCGCTCACCGTGCGCGGCGGCGGCAGCTCGCGGCCGGTCTCGGCGCGGATCTCGGTCTCCATCTTCTGCATGATCGCCTCGGCCTCGGCCTGGCGACCGCGTTGCGCGAGCCAGCGCGGCGATTCCGGCAGGCCGAGACGGATCAACCAGATGAGCAGCGCGCCGACCGAGCCGATCGCCACCACCCAGCGCCAGCCGTCCCAGCCCATCACGCTGGTCGGCACCAGCAGATAGGAGATGAAAGCGACCAGTGGCACGGTGAAGAACTGCAGGGTCTGGTTGAAGGCGAAGGCGCGGCCGCGATGCTGCTGCGGCACCAGCTCCGACACGAAGGCATCGATGGTGACCAGCTCGACGCCGACGCCGATCGAAGCGATGAAGCGCCACAGGTTGACGCCCAACGCGTCGTTCTGGAACGCCATGATCAGGCTGGCCGCCGAGTACCAGAGCAGCGAGTAGGTGAACATCGCCCGCCGCCCGTAGCGGTCGGACAGATGGCTGACCAGGATCGTGCCGATGAACATGCCGGCGAACTGCGCGGCGACGAAGCTCGCGAAGCCCTCGAAGCCGAAGAACATCTGCGTGGTGGGCGTGAACAGCTTGCCGGCGAAAAGTCCCGCCGCAATGTAGGCGCCGAAGAACAGGTCGTAGAGCTCGAAGCACCCGCCGAGCGAGATCAGGATGATGAGGTTGCGGGTGTACTTGGCACGCGGCAGGCGATCGAGCCTCGCCGCGATCGTCGAAGACGCGCTGGCCATGGTCGTTTTCCTCCGAACGTCTCTTCACGTGAGAGACTTGGAGGCATCACAAAGGATCGACTGGCGCGCTACAAGAGCCTCAACCCGCTCTGCGCTGTGTCAGAGGACGGCGAGTCGCGAATTCAGAAGGTCTGTCACGAGCATGTATCCGGGCGCATGCGTGATGCAAAACTCCGGCTTCACGGTTGCGACGACGGATTGCGGAGTCACACCGCAGGCCCAGAACACCGGGAACTCGTCGTCCTTCACCGGCACGGCGTCGCCGTAGTCGGGCTTGGCGATGTCCTTGATGCCGATCATCTCCGGCTTGCCGAGATGAACGGGCGCGCCGTGCACCGACGGGAAGCGCGTCGTCACCTGCACCGCGCGGATCGCGTCGGCCGGTTTGAACGGCCGCATCGACACGACCATCGGGCCGTGGAACGGGCCGGCCGGCGCGCACTCGATGTTGGTCCGGTACATCGGCACGTTGACGTTGCAGCTCTGGTGTCGGATCTCGAGGCCGTTGTCGATCAGCGCCTCCTCGAACGAGAAGGAGCAGCCGAGCACGAACGACACGAGGTCGTCGCGCCATACCTTCTTGAGGTCGGTCACCTCCTCGACCAGCTCGCCGTTCTTCCAGACGCGGTACAACGGGATGTCGGTGCGGATGTCGAGGTCCTCGCCCAGCATCGGCAGGCGCGGATCGCCGGGTTCGGACTGGCCGAGCAGCGGGCAGGGCTTGGGGTTGAGCGCGCAGAAGCGCGCGAAGTCGGCGGCGAATTCCTTCGGGAGAATCGCGAGGTTGCCTTGCACGTAGCCCGGCGCCATGCCCGACGTCGGCGCGATGTTGTTGCCCTGGGCGCGGATGCGTCGCCGCGCGTCGCGGCCGGTCTCGCCCTTGAGGCTGGTCATCGTGTCCATGACGAACTCCCTACTACTTCCTCCCCATTCAAATGGGGAGGTGGCGCGGTAATCCGCGACGGAGGGGTCAGAGGCAACGCGCTGCGGCTCATGACCCCTCCGTCGTCGTATGACGACGACACCTCCCCCATTTGAATGGGGAGGGATTTCAAACGTGCTGGCCGCCGTTGATCTGGATCTCGGCGCCGGAAACATAGGACGCGCCCTTCTCGCAGAGGAAATGGACCACGTCGGCGACTTCGTCGGGCGTGCCGAGACGCCGCATCGGGATCTGCTCCTCGACGATCTTCTCGGTGCCGGGCGACAGGATGGCGGTGTCGATCTCGCCCGGCGCGATCGCGTTGACGCGGATGCCGCGCGGTCCGAAATCGTGCGCCATCTCGCGGGTCAGCGACGCGAGCGCGGCCTTCGAGGTCGCATAGGCGGAGCCCGCGAACGGATGCACGCGGCTGCCGGCGATCGAGGTGACGTTGACCACGCAGCCCTGCGCCTTGCTCAGCTCCTCGACCAGGCCGCGCGCGAGTGCCACTGGCGCGAAGAAGTTGACGTTGAAGACCTGACGCCAGAGATCGAACGGCGTGTCCATGGCGCCGAGTCGTTTGCCGTTCGGTCCCTTGGGCGAGATCGCCGCATTGTTGACCAGCGCATGCAGGCCTTCGCCGCCGAGACGATGGCGGATCTCCTCGATGCCGCGGCCGAGCTCGACCGGATCGCCGAGGTCGAGCTGCACATGGTTCTTCTCGCCGCCCGGCCACGGGCAGAGCGCGCTGAAGGGCTGGCGCGAGATGGTGATGATGCGCCAACCGCTGGCGCCGAACTTCTTCACCGTGGCATGGCCGATGCCGCGGCTGGCCCCGGTCAGCACCAGGGTGCGGGTATTGGCGGGCAGGGGGGCGTTCATGCCTGGAGTCTACTCCGCCTTGGCCCCCGAGTCCTTGACCACCTTGGCCCATTTGACGATCTCGATTGTGACGAAATCGGCCAATTCCTTGGGATTCGACGGGGTTATGTCGAAGCCCGCCTTGGCGATCACCTCGGCGGTCGCGGGGTCTTTGAGCGCCTTCACCATCTCCGTGTTGAGGCGCGTGACGATGTCGCTCGGCGTGTGCGCCGGCGCGAACAGGCCGAACCAGGCGTCGGCCTGGAAGCCCTTCACCACCGTCTCGTCGACCGTCGGCACGCCGGGCAGGTTGGCGTTGCGCTTGAGCGAGCTCACCGCGAGTGCGCGCAGCTTGCCCGCGCGAATCTGCGACAGCACCGACGGCAACGTTTGGAAAGAGCACTTCACCACGCCGCCGATCAGGTCCTGCACCGCCGGCGCCGAGCCGCGATAAGGCACGTGCACGGCCTGGAGGCCGGTCGCGCCCTTGAACAGCTCCATGGCCAGGTTCGACGCCGAGCCATTGCCGGTCGAGGCGTAGGAAAGCTTGTCGCCCTCGGCCTTTGCCCAGGTCACGAACTCCTGGATGGTCTTGGCCGGCACGTCGGGATGAACCACGAGCACATGCGTCACCGTCGTGGTGAGGCCGATCGCAGTGAAATCCTTCGAGGCATCGAACGGCGTCGCCGGGATGAGAGTCTGGTTGGTGGCGTGCGTGGCGTTGTTGCCCATGGTCAGCGTGTAGCCGTCGGGGGCGGCCTTGGCGCCGATCTCGCTGCCGATGTTGCCGGCGCCGCCCGGCTTGTTGTCGACCACGATCTGCTGGCCGAGCCCTTCACCCATCTTCGCGGCGAGAGAGCGGGCGAGAACGTCGGTCGGTCCGCCGGCGGGATAGGGCACCACCATCCGCAACGGCTTGGTGGGCCACGCTTCGGCTCGCGCGGACACTGCGAGGCCGATCAGGGGCAAAGTCAAAGCAACGCGACGCGACGCGACAACGACATCTGACGAAGGGTCCTTTCCTGAAAAGCGGGCGGACCATAAGGAGTGGGCAGGATGCCGTCGAACCCCGATCTGTTGTGTCTTCGACTTGTTCGGTAAGAAAGATGACTAACCCATTGTGGGTAAAAGATTTTTATTGAGACTGCGGCGACCATGCCCTAAAGTTCGCACGGCTGGGCCCACTGATTTTTCGGGTTTCGGCCGACCTTTTAAGTAGTGATTTAGGGATTGGCTATGACCGATCGTCCGACGCGGCGCGAACCAACGCCGCACCTGCAGACCCGGCCCGCCACCATGCTCACCGCCATCGGCTTGTGCGCACTGATCGTGCTCATCCAGCTGGTGCCGGAAGTGCAGAGCATGGTGCGGCTGCC
>DASXQC010000406.1:0-3541 GCA_036493235.1 Reyranella sp. | reverse complement strand
GTGCTGCTGGAGGCGCTCGAGGCCGAGCTGTCGCCCAAGACGATCGTGCTCAAGAACGATTCGCCGGTGCGCGAGCTCGAAGGGCTGAAGCGCGAGGTCACAGTCGCCAAGGGCAATGGCGAGCCGATCGAATTGATCGAGAACGGCGCCAGGTTCGTCGCCGACCTGTCGGAAGGCCAGAAGACCGGCTGGTTCTACGACCAGCGCGACAACCGCCGCTTCATGGCGGGGCTCGCGAAGGACGCCAACGTCCTCGACGTCTACAGCTACTCCGGCGGCTTCGGCGTGCTGGCGGCGAAGGAGGGCGCGAAAGCCGTCACCTGCATCGACCGCTCGGCGGCGGCGCTCGATGCGGCGAAGCAGGCGGCGAAGCTGAACGGCGTCGACAAGGTTGTGTCGTTCGACAAGGCCGAGGCCTTCGAGGCGCTGGAGAAGCTGGGCGGCCAGCACGCGCGCAAGTTCGACGTGGTGATCTGCGATCCGCCGGCGTTCGTGAAGAGCCGCAAGGATCTCAAGACCGGCGCGCAGGGCTACCGCAAGCTGGTGCGGCTGGCGGCGCCGCTGGTCGCGCGCGGCGGCTTCCTGTTCGTCGCCTCGTGCTCGCACCTGGTCGACCCGCCGGTCTTCGTCGATCAGGTGAAGCGCGGCCTGCGCGATGCCGAGCGCACCGGCCGCATCCTGCTGAGCTCGGGCGCAGCGCTCGACCACCCGGTGCATCCCAACCTGCCGGAGACGGCATATCTCAAGGCGCTGACGCTCCAGCTCGACTGATGCAGCCCGGCCCGCGCAACCTGATCACCGACGTCGACGGCCTGCTGGTGGGCAATGCCGAAGACGCGCGCCTGCGCTCGGGGGTCAGCGTCGTGCTGGGCGAGAAGCCGTTCGTCGCTTCGGTCGACGTCCGCGGTGGTGCGCCGGGCAGCCGCGAGACCGACCTGCTCGATCCCTCCTGCACCGTCGACCGTGTCGACGCGATCTGCCTCAGCGGCGGCTCGGCCTACGGCCTCGGCGCCAGCGACGGCATCATGCGCTGGCTGCGCGAGCGTGGCCGCGGTCTCGCGGTTGGTGGCACGGTGGTGCCGATCGTGCCGACGGCGATCCTGTTCGACCTGCTGAACGGCGGCAACAAGGACTGGGATTGGCCGCCCTATCGCGAGCTCGCCTACGCCGCGACTGGCGATGCCGCGCCCGACTTCGCGCTCGGCAATGCCGGCGCAGGGCTGGGCGCGAAGGCCGGCGACCTGAAGGGCGGCCTGGGTTCGGCATCGGCGGTCGATCCGCGGACCGGCCTGCAGGTCGGCGCACTGGTCGCCGTCAATGCGCGGGGCTACACGACCATGGCCGGCCTGCCGCAATTCTGGGCCTGGGCGCTGGAGCAGGGCGACGAGTTCGGCGGCCTGCCGCCGCCGGCGCGCAAGGTGGCGCTCGACGTCTCGCACAATCGCGCCGACCTCACCCACGACCCGGCCGATGCCGTGCGCAGCGATCCGCGTGCCAACACCACCATCGCCGTGGTCGCGACAAACGCCCGACTCGACAAGGGCTCCGCGCAGCGGCTGGCGATGATGGCGCAGGATGGCCTCGCCCGCTCGATCCGGCCGGTGCACACGCCGCACGACGGCGACACGGTGTTCGCCGTCGCCACCGGCCGCCACGACCTCGCCGTCGATGCCCTGAGCCTGGGCGAACTCGGCACGCTGGCTGCGGATTGCCTGTCGCGGGCGGTCGCGCGCGGCGTCTACCACGCGGCGACCCTGGGCGCGGCACGCGGCTGGCGGGACGTGTTCGGCCGCTGATAAGCTCCAAACGGAGACCATGGAGGGATTCTTGAGCATTTCACGCCGCCATCTGATGGGCGCTGCGGGCGCGTTCGCGGTGTTCCCGGCGTTCGGCCCCGAGGCCTGGGCGCAGGCCAAGGACAAGGTGGTGATCGGCATGTCGCTCGAGCCGCCCGTGCTCGATCCCAACAAGAACGCCGCCGCCGCGATCCGCGAGATCACCTACCAGAACATCTTCGAGAGCCTGGCGCGCATCGACCACACCGGCGCGATCATTCCTGGCTTGGCCGAGAGCTGGACCATCTCGCCCGACGGCCTGGTCTACACCTTCAAGCTGCGCTCCGGCGTGAAGTTCCATGACGGCGAGGCACTCGACGCCTCGGTGGTGAAATTCGCGATCGACCGGCTGTTCGCCGCCGATTCCACCGTGCCGGCGAAGTCGCTCTACACCGACATCTCGACCGTCGACGCGGTCGATCCGAACACGGTGAAGATCACGCTCAAGACGGCCAACTCATACCTGCTCTACAATATCGCGCTGTGCGACGCGGCGATCCAGCATCCCAAGAGCGCTCCGACCAACGACAAGCATCCGGTCGGCACCGGCGCCTTCATGTTCAAGGAGCGCAAGGAAGGCGATTCGATCACGCTCGCGAAGGCGGCGACCTTCCGCGATGCCGCGTCCATCAAGCTCAACACGGTGATCTTCAAGGTGGTGAAGGATCCGTCCGCGCAGGTGAGCGCGCTGCTCGCCGGCGACGTCGATGCCTTCCCGGGCTTCCAGGCGCCCGAGCTGGTCGAGCGGCTGAAGAAGGACAACCGCTTCGCCGTCGTCGTCGGCACGACCGAGGGCGAGGTCATCCTCGCGACCAACAACGGCAAGAAGCCGTTCGACAATCTCAAAGTGCGCCAGGCAATCGCCCACGCCATCAACCGCGCCGAGCTGATCGACGCCGAATCGGGCTACGGCACGCCGATCGGCAGCCACTTCGCCCCGCACAACAAGGCCTATATCGATCTCACCAAGACCTATCCGTTGGATATCGCCAAGGCCAAGGCGTTGCTGGCCGAGGCCGGTCATCCGAACGGCTTCGAAGCCGTGCTGAAGCTGCCGCCGGTCGGCTACGCCCAGCGCGCCGGCGAGGTGATGGTGAGCCAGCTCGGCAAGATCGGCATCAAGGTGTCGATCGTGCAGCTGCAGTGGCCGCAATGGCTCTCCGAGGTCTTCAAGGAGCGCAACTATGACCTCTCAATCGTGGCGCACACTGAGGCCAACGACATCGATCGCTATGCGCGCGACGGTTACTACTGGAACTACGATTCGACGGAGTTCAAGGCCAAGTGGCGCGAGGTCCTCGCCGCCACCGACTTCGCCAAGCGCGACGAGCTCCTGAAGGACTGCCAGCGCATCATCGCGAAGGATGCGGTGAACGGCTACCTCTACCAGCTCGCCAAGATCGGCGTCTGGAAGAAGGAGCTGCAGGGCATGTGGGAGAACTCGCCCACGCCGGCGACCGATCTGACGGGCGTGCACTGGGCTTGATTGAAAGGTCCCTCGCTGCGCTCGGGATGACACCGGAGTGTCGCACCATATCGGCTTCAAACCAGGTGTCATCCCGAGCGTAGCGAGAGACCCTTAGGATGCTCGACTTCCTCGCCCGCCGTCTCGCCGCCGCGCTCGTCACGCTCGCGCTGGCGACGATCGTCATCTTCGCGATCGTCGAGGTCTTGCCCGGCGATCCGGCGCTGGTGATGCTGGGCAC
>DASXQC010000405.1:0-4738 GCA_036493235.1 Reyranella sp. | reverse complement strand
ATCTCGCTGCCCAACCTGATGGCATTCGCCTCGGGCCTGTTGATCCGCGGCGGCGCCGAGCGGCGCAATGCGCTGGAGCAGAAGGCCGCGCTCGACATCCGCACCGCCTCGGTCGACACGCTGGTCGGCACGCTCTCCGGCGGCAACCAGCAGAAGGTCGTCCTCGCCAAGTGGCTGTCGATGACGCCGCGGGTCGTGATCTTCGACGAGCCGACGCGCGGCATCGATGTCGGCTCGAAGTCGGAGATCTACAAGCTGATGCGCGGGCTTTCCGACGCCGGTGTCTGCGTACTGATGATCTCGAGCGACATGGAGGAGGTGATCGGCGTCAGCGACCGCATCGCCGTCATGCGCGAGGGCCGGATCGCCGGCTTCCTGGCGCGCAACGAGTTCAGTGAGGAGAACGTGATGCGGCTGGCCGTGGGGCGGCGCGATCTCCAGGAGGCGGAGGCCGTGTCGGCATGATGAAGAAAGACCTCGGCCTGTTCCTGCTGATCGTCGTGGTCGGCTGCGTCGTGGCCTTCATGAACCCGCGCTTCTTGTCGCCGATCAACCTCGGCAACACCGCTAACCTGGTCGGGCTGTTCGGCCTGTTCTCGCTGGGCGAGGGCATCGTCATCATCACCGGCGGCATCGACCTGTCGATCGGCTCGATCTTCGCCCTGCTGGGCGTGATCTTCATCGATCTGCTGGTGACCTACGCACTACCCTGGTGGCTCGCGGTGATCATCATCGTCGTGGCCGGCATCGTGCTCGGCGCGATCCACGGCTACCTGGTGACCAAGGTAAAGCTGCAGCCGTTCATCGTCACCCTGTGCGGCCTGCTGATCTATCGCGGCGTGGCGCGCTACTACACCAACGACGGCACGGCGGGCTTCGAGTTCGGCCAGCGTCTGCCGACGCTCGAATGGATCACTACCGGCCGCACTTTCGGCGTGCCGCACTCCTTCGTCGTCTTTCTGATCGTGGCGGTACTGCTGGGCATCGTGCTGCACCGCTCGGTGTTCGGTCGCTACCTGTTCGCGGTTGGCAAGAACGAGGAGGCGGCGCGCTACTCCGGCATCCGCACCACGCGCGTGATCGCGGCGGCCTACATCCTGTGCGGCGGCCTGGCCGGCCTGTCGTCGATCTATCTCGCGATGTACACGCGCTCGATCTCGCCCGCGAGCCACGGCAATTTCTACGAGCTATATGGCATCGCCGCCGCGGTGCTGGGCGGCTGCTCGCTGCGCGGCGGCGAAGGCTCGATCCTCGGCATCGTGCTGGGTGCGATCCTGCTGCAGATCCTGCAGAACCTGGTCAACCTGCTCGGCATCCCGAGCTCGCTCAACTTCGCGGTGATGGGCACCGTCATTCTGATCGGCGTGCTCGCCGACCAGCAGCTGACGCGGCTCAGGGACCGGAAGCGAACGCGTTAGGCCCGCGCTCCGGCAAGAGGAACTACGCCCTTCGCGACAACGCCTGCACGAAGGTGGCGTGGTCGACGTTGCCGCCGGAGCAGATGACGGCGACGGTGCGACCCTTCACCGGCAGCTTGCCGGTCAATGCGGCGGCCAGCGCCACCGCGCCGCCCGGCTCGACCACGATCTTGAATTCGCGGAACGCCACTTCCATCGCGTCGAGCACCTCGTCGTCGGTGACGACCAGCCCCGGGCCCAGCACCTTCTGCGCCAGCGGGAAGGTCACGTCGCCCGGCGTCGGCGCCAGCAGCGCGTCGCAGATCGAGCCCGAGAGCTTGGCGTTGGTCTCCTTCTTGCCGCTCGCGAGCGAGCGGGCGAGGTCGTCGAAGCCCGCCGGCTCGCCGGCATGCACCGAGGCGTTCGGCATGATGCCCTTCACGCCCAGCGCCACGCCGGTCGACAGCCCGCCGCCGGAACAGGGGGCGGCGACGGCATCGAGCGTGATACCCAGTGCCTTCGCCTGCTCGGCCAGCTCGAGGCCGGCCGTGCCCTGGCCGGTCAGGATCCAGGGATGATCGTAGGGCGGCACGACTGTCGCGCCGGTTTTCTTGGCGATGCTCATGCCGATCTCTTCGCGACTTTCCTTCACACGGTCGTACAGCACGACCTCGGCACCCGAGGCGCGGGTGTTGGCGACCTTCAGCGCCGGCGCATCGGCCGGCATCACGATGGTGGTTTTCACGCCCAGCAGGCGGCCCGCCTCGGCGAGTCCCTGCGCATGGTTGCCCGACGACCAGCCGACCGCACCCTTCTTGCGGTCGACCTCGTTCATCGAGGCGAGGAAATTGTAGGCGCCGCGGATCTTGAACGAGCCGGTGCGCTGCAGGCATTCGGCCTTGATGAACAGCCGGCCGCCCAGTCTGTCGTTGACGCGCGGGTTCTCGAGCAGCGGCGTGCGGATCACGACGTCCTCGAGGCGGCGCGCGGCGGCTTGGACATCGGCGAAGGTCGGCAGCGAAGACATCAGGCAACACCCAGAAGAGACGGCAGAAACGAAAGATCCTTGACCTGCGCGGCCAGTTTGCCGGGCAGGTTGTCGTCGGGTACGCCAGCGCGGTTGACCCAGACGACGTTGAAGCCGAACCGCGCCGCGCCGTGCGCGTCCCAGCAGTTCGATGACAGGAAGCAGACCTTGTCGGGCTTCACGCCACAACGCGCCTCGACCATCGAGTAGGTGCGCGGGTCGACCTTGAACACCTTCACGGCATCGACGCTCAGTACCGCCTCGAAGCGGTCGGTGAGGCCCGACGCCCTCACCATCGGGTCGAGCATCTCGGTATTGCCGTTCGACAGGATGGCGCAGCGCACGCCGGCGCGGCGCAGCCGGTCGAGCGTTGACGCCACTTCCGGATAGGGATCGAGCGCGAGATAGGCGCCGAGCAGCTTCTCGCGCACCGACGGATCGGCGATGCCGTGCGCGGCGAGGCAATGGTCGAGCGCCTCGCCGGTCACCTGCCAGAACGGCGCATAGTCGCCCATGCTGTTGCGCAGCCAGGTGTACTGGATCTGCTTGCTGCGCCACATCTCGCTCAGCGCGTCGGCCTTCGGCCCGACCGTGGCCCGATGACGGGCGACGGCCGAGTGCAGGTCGAAGAGCGTGCCGTAGGCGTCGAACACGCACATTTCGATGTCCTTCATGCCCCAGGCTCCTCGCATGTTCGCCGCCATTGTTCAAATCTCCGTCGTCGTCGATTGGGCAGCCGCTCTGATCAAACAGTCTTCACCTCACCGCCATCCATGCGGAGCGTGGCGCCCGTCATCCATTTCGCCCCGGGCGAAACGAGAAACGCCATCAGTTCCGCGATCTCTTCCGGCTCGCCGTACCGTGCGATACCGGCTTCCTTCGGGAATTTGGCGGTCGCCTCTTCGACCGTCATGTCGTGCAGCGGCGCCCAATGCTGGAGATAGGAGCGACGGCGGCCTGTCATCACCGGGCCAGGCAGCACGCTGTTGACCTGCACGCCATCGTCGATGCCGCGATCGGAGAATGCCTTCGCGAGCGCGACGGCCGCGGCATTGATCGTGCCGACGGCGGCATACGGTGCCTTCGGGAACAAAGCCGAGTTGCCGGACATGAGCACCACGGATCCTTTAGCCGCCTTGAGCGCCGGCCACGCCGCGACGGTGAGGCGCCGGGCGCCGTGCAGCTTCAGTGCCAGCCCGTCTTCCCACTGTGCGTCGGTCATTTCAAAGAGATCGACCTGCGGCACCGCGCCAGCGATGTTGAGTAGGGCGTCGATGCGGCCGAATGCAGCCAGGGCTTGATCCACCACGGCCTGGGTGGCCGCGGGTTGAGACAAATCGGCATCGATGACGAGACATTCCGCGCCCGCTGCTTTCGCCACCGCTGCGGTCTCGTCGAGATTGGCGCGATTGCGCGCGACCAGGACCAGCGCAGGGAAATCGCGCGCAAGACGGATGGCGGTTGCCCGGCCTATGCCCTGGCTGGCGCCGGTGACGATGGCGACCGATCTCGACATGTAAGCTCTCCTTTTCCTGACTTGGGTTCAGTCGTGGGGTCAGCGGGCAAGGAAGTCGCGGATCGCCGCCGCGATCTCCGAGGCATGAGTCTCCAGCGCGAAATGACCCGTGTCGAAGAAACGGACCATGGCGTCCGGCATGTCGCGCTTGAACGCCTCGGCGCCCGGCGGCAAAAAGAATGGATCGTTCTTGCCCCACACCGCGAGAAATGGCGGCCTGTGGCTGTGGAAGTATTGCTGGAAGGTCGGGTAGAGCGCGACGTTGCTCTTGTAGTCGCCGAAGAGGTCGAGTTGCACCTCGGCGGCGCCCGGCCGGCCGAGATAGAAATTGTCGAGCGAGTAGCCGTCCGGAGAGACCATCGTCGGGTCGGCCACGCCATGCGTGTACTGCCAGATCGTGGTCTCGGGCTCGAGGAACGTGCGCAGCGCTTCCCGGTTGGCCTTCGATGGATCCTGCCAGTAAGCACGGATGGGATTCCAGCCGTCGCTCAGCCCTTCCTCATAGGCGTTGCCGTTCTGGGAGATGATCGCGGCGATCCGGTCCGGATGCTTCACCGCGAGCCGGAAGCCGGTCGGCGCGCCGTAGTCGAAGACATAGACGGCGTATCGATCGAAGCCCGCGACCTCCGTGAAGCGGTCGATCACGGTCGCGATCCGTTCGAAGCTGTGGCCCGGGCCCGGCAGGTCGGACATGCCGAAACCCGGCAGGTCGGGAGCGACGATGTGGAAGCGATCGGCCAGCAGCGGGATCAGGTCCCGGAACATGTGACTGGCGCTGGGAAAGCCGTGGAGCAGCAG
>DASXQC010000404.1:0-1932 GCA_036493235.1 Reyranella sp. | reverse complement strand
TCACCGTGATCGCCTTCAACTTCCTGGGCGATGGCCTGCAGGACGCGCTCGATCCAAGGAGCGAACGCAGAACGTGACGTACACCTTCCAGTTCAGGGATGTCTTCGCCGCCTGGGAGTTCCTGCTCGACGGGCTGATCCTAACGCTCGAGCTGTCGCTGGTGACCATGATCGTCGGCCTCGCCATCGGCATGGCCGGCGCGGCGGCCCGGGTGTATGGGCCCAAGCCGCTCGCGCGGGCGGTCGCGGTCTATGTCGAGGCGATCCGCAACACGCCGCTGATCGTGCAGCTCTTCCTGATCTTCTTCGGCCTGCCCAGCGCCGGGGTGAAGCTCGACGCCAACACCGCCGCCATGGTCGCGCTGTCGATAAACCTCGGCGCCTACACCGTCGAGATCGTCCGCGCCGGGCTCGAGGCCATCCCCAAGAGCCAGATCGAGGCCGGGCAATCCCTCGGCCTCTCGGCCCTGCAGATCTTCCGCTACGTCATCATCTTCCCGGCGCTGCGGCTGATGTTCCCCGCGCTCGCCAGCCAGTTCGTGCTGATGATGCTGGCGACCAGCGTGGTGTCGCAGATCTCGGCCGAGGACCTGTTCCAGGCCGCCTCGATCATCCAGTCGCGCACCTTCCGCGACTTCGAGGTCTACGTCCTGGTCGCCGGCGTCTACCTCGCCTTGGCCCTCCTGTTCCGCCTGCTCTTCGCCGGCCTGTACCAGCTGCTTTTCGCCCGGCGATGATCAGAGAATTCAACCTCAACGACATCCTCTACCTGGTCGCGGCCATGCGCTGGACCTTGGCGCTCACCGCCATCGCCTTCGCGGGCGGCGGGCTGGTCGGACTGCTCGTCGCCCTGCTGCGTGTCTCCTCCCTCCCACCCCTCAGATGGATCGGCACGATCTACGTGCTGGCGGTGCAGGGCACGCCGCTGCTCGCCTGGCTGTTCGTCTTCTTCTTCGGCCTCTCGATCGTCGGCATCGAGGTCTCCCCATGGATCGCCGCGGCCGCGTCCTACTCGATCTATGCCGGCGCGTTCCTCGGCGAGATCTGGCGCGGCGCATTGCAGGCGATCCCGAAGCAGCAGTGGGAGGCAGGCAGCTCGCTCGGCCTCTCGATGGGCCAGCAACTGCGGTACATCATCGTTCCTCAGGCCACGCGGCTGGCCATCCCGCCGACGGTCGGCTTCCTGGTCCAGCTCATCAAGAACACCTCGCTCGCCGCCGTGATCGGCTTCGTCGAGCTGACCCGCGAGGGCCAGCTCACCACCGCGACGACCTTCCGCCCCTTCACCGTCTATCTCACCGTGGCCGCGCTCTACTTCCTGCTGTGCTTCCCGCTCACGCAGGCGAGCCGCCGGCTCGAACGGAGGTTCCATGGCGCTCGTTGAACTGCAGGACGTCATCAAGCGCTACGGCAGCCACACCGTTCTGAACGGCGTGTCGCTCGCCGTCGAGAAGGGCGAGATCATCGCCATCATCGGCCGCTCGGGCTCAGGGAAAAGCACCATGCTGCGCTGCGTGAACGGGCTCGAGCCGATCCAGGGCGGCAGCGTGCGCTTCGAGGGCACCCAAGTGAACGCCCCCGACACCGACCTGCGCAAGCTCCGCCAGCATGTCGGCATCGTCTTCCAGAGCTTCAACCTCTTCCCGCACCTCACCGTCGAGAAGAACATCACGCTCGCCCCCAAGGTGGTGAAGGGCATGAACCCGAACGAGGCGCGCGCGTTGGCCGAACGCGTGCTGGCCAAGGTCGGGCTGGCCGAGAAGATCGACGCCTGGCCCGACCAGCTCTCGGGCGGCCAGCAGCAGCGCGTGGCGATCGCCCGATCGCTCGCCATGCAGCCGACGCTGATGCTGTTCGACGAGATCACCTCGGCGCTCGATCCCGAGCTGGTCGGCGAGGTGCTGAAGACGCTCGAGGAGATGGCGGCCGAGGG
>DASXQC010000403.1:0-5199 GCA_036493235.1 Reyranella sp. | reverse complement strand
CTTCACGAGATAGGCGCCCTGGCCGATGCCGAAGCCGGCCAGCAGGCTGGAATCGACATCCGGCAGGCTGACATGCACCTGGTAGGGCAGCACCGCCAGCGCGTTGAAGCAGGCCAGGCCGAAGATCACCACCGCCGTCAGAGCGACGAAGATCATCTGGAAGTCGCCGATATCGACCTCGCCGTGATCGTTCTGGAAGAGGTCGGTGAGGATGTCGGGCTCGGGCGTCGACGGCTTGCCACCGCCGATCCTCGCAGCACTCGTGGCGGCGATCGTCGCTGCGGTGACGACGTCCTGGGCGCTCATGCCGGCGTTGGCGGCCACGGCGGCGGCTCCCTGGGCGTTGGCTGAAATGGCGTTCTCGGCCTTCTGCACGGTCACGACCTTCGCCGCGCCGAAGGTGAGCGCGCTCAGGCCGGTGAGCGCCATGACGTTCGCAGTCAGCGCGACGCCGTCGAGATAGGCCCAGTCGAGCTTGACGACGCGCAGCACGATCATCGCAAGATACATCGTCATCGCCACGCCGAACCACAGAGCGAGCTGGCATTGCGAGTTGCTATACCGGCCGTCGCTGCCGAGCAGGAACTTGGTGGGCACGCCGAACCACCGGCGTGAAGGCTGCCCGTTGGCGGGGGCGGCCGGAGCGCCGGCCGCGAGGCTCGCCAGCAGGATGACCAGCCCGGCCGCTGCGAGGACGACGCCGACGCGCTGCCAGAAGTCGACGGTCTCGACCCGCATGCGCAGCGCACAGCGCGGGTCCTTGCCCGCGGTCGTCGCTCCGTCGCCCAACTGCACCTGGTCGCCCGCGTCCGGCGAGCGGCCCAGCGCCTGCTGGACGTCGGCGAGCGGGCAGGGGAACGCCGCGTTGCGGTCGAAGCTCGTGCCATTGAGCGGCGCTATGCTCACCGCGTTGTTGGCGGTGCCGGTGACGAGGCCGAACTTCGCAGCATCCGCCGCGCTCGCGGCATTGGCGGCAAGGAACGACAGGCCGATGGCGGCCATGAGCAGGAGGTTTCGCGCGAATCGCATGATCTTTCCCCGCATATCCCCCGATACGCGGGCTCACTCTAGGGAGAGACCGCACGAAGAATCAACCTACAACGGCACTACCGGTGGAATGCGGTAGCTGGCGTCGAGCAGCGATTCGTCCGGCTCGTAAGCGCGCAGCACCAGCCGCATCGGGCCGGCGGGCGCGGGCAGCCAGTTGGCTTCCTCCCCCTCGGCGGGGCGGTCGTGCTGGATCAGGATGTCCAGCGAGCCGTCGGCGCCATGGGTCAGGCCCCGTGTGCGGTCGCCGATGGCGTAGCGGCTGATCGGGTTGTCGGTGAGGAAGGCGCGACCCTCCGGCGTCAGCTCGTACATGCTGAGCGACCAGAAGGCCCTGGCCGGCGGCAACTGGCCGGCCGCGAAACGCAGCACGTAGCGCCGGCTGCCATCGAGCAGCCGGCCCTCGGCATCGCTGTCGCACATCAGGTAGGTCGCCTCCGCGACCTCGAGTGCCGCGAGCGCGGTCAGGGCGATCACGGCGCGATAGAGATAGTCGTCGCCGAAGTTGCCGAGATTGCGCGGGGGAAAGCGCCAGCCGTTGACGGTCGTGCCGAAGCCGCCGGGCTTGCGGATCTCGTCGCGGGCATGGGCGATGCCTCGCTTGATCGCCTCGCGCTCGCTCTCGCTGAAGGCGCGTAGGTCGACCTTGTAGCCGGGCCTCAGTCGCAGCGGCGCGAAGTCCTCGAGCACGGCCTTGTCGTGCTCGCCGAGTGGGCTTTCGCCCAGCGCGCGCATGCCGACCTCGAACAGGTCGAATGGATCGTTCGGATTGATCGGCGACCAGTCGGCGACCGGCTCGGGCGGCGGCGTGTTGCGCTGGCGCATCAGCTCCTGGGTCTCGAGGATGCGCCGCTCGTTGCGCATGTCGGGGCTCTCCAGAAGCGTACGCGACTGCAGGGTCCACACCGACTCCTGGTCGGGCGGTCCGTCGATCAGGATGCGGCCCAGCAGCCACACGCTGTTGGTCGGTGCGCGTATGAGCTCGACGTCATGGTCGGCGACGCCCTTCCAGCTCGGGCCGACGATCATGCGCGGCCGGGGCCGGTTGCCGTCGAGCCGGCGCGAGACGCAGGCGAAGTTGTCGGTGAACAGGCTCATGAAGGCGAAGCTGTAGTAGCGGCCACCCATGTCCGGCACGGTGAGGAACACCGGCTCGACCGAGAGATCGAGCCAGGCCGAGGAGTAGAGCGTGTCGGCGTTGGGCGTAGTGACGGCGCGCGAGCGATAGGTCGCGAGCGTCGGCACATGCAGGAAGCGGTTCAGCTTGTGGCGTGCCGGGTTCTTCTCGTTGACCGTCGCGTTCCAGCGCGTGCGGTACATCTCGTAGACTGGGAACAAGTAGATCGCCGCGCGGCGCGCCAGATCCTCGAGCATCGATTTCTCCTGCGCGCGGGCGAGAGTGGGCACCGCGATCGCGGCCCCCAGCACCCACCGGCGGGTCGTCGTCACGCCGCGCGCTCCCGCGCCAGCCGCCGCTCCATCACGAAGGCCGCCGCCTCGCGCCACGGCGCAATCGTCCAGAACGAGCGGGCGCGTCCGGATGGCGAGGCGAGCACGAAGGCGACGGCACCTTCCAGCAGCTCGGCCTGCCGTCCATAGGCCGGCGCCTTGGTGCCGAGGCCGAGCGAAGCTGCGTTCTTGCTGGTGAAGGCGATCGCCGCCGGCCGGTACTTGCGCAGCTTGGCATGGAGCGACTTGGCGTCCATCGCCTGGGCGCTCAGCTCATGGTCAGAGCCGTATTCGGTCTTGTTGAGATCGGTCAGGCCGATGCCGCAGGCCAGCAGTTCGGGGTAGCGCTGCGGCGCGAAGCGCTCGGGCGTCAGGCCGACGGCATGCAAGGTCGCCCAGAAGGCGTTGCCAGGATTGGCGTAGTAGGCGCGCGCCTTGAAGGAGGCGGGGCTGGGCGCGGTGCCGCAGAACACCAGATCGAGGCCCGGCGCCAGCAGGTCCGGCACCAGATGCTTATTGCGGCTGGATGCCTGCGGCACGGATGACCTCGCCCCAGCGCTTGTGCTCGGTACGGATGAAGGCGTCGGCCTCGGCGATCGTGAGCGTGCCGGGCTCGAAGCCGCCCTGCTTCATGCTCTCGAGCACATCGGGCTCGCGCAGCGCCCTCTCGGTGGCGGCCCGCAGCTTGTCCCTGACCGGCTGTGGTGTGCCCTTCGGGACGGACCATAGCGACCACGAGGTGACGACCAGGTCGGGGAAGCCCGCCTCGGCAAGGGTCGGCACGTCCGGCAGGCTCGGCGCGCGGCTGGCGCCGGTGGTGGCGATCGCCGTGAGCTTGCCGGCCTTCACCTGGCCCGAGAGCGAATCGATGTTGGCGACCGACATCGGCAGGTGGCCCGCCAGCACGTCGGCCGCCGAGGCCGAGGCGCCGCGATAAGCGATCAGCACGATGTCGACGCCGGTCTTCTGCTTGAACAGCTCCATGGCGAGCGTCGGCGAGGTGCCGATGCCGGAGCCGCCGTAGGAGTACTTGCCGGGCTCCTTCTTCGCCGCGGCAATCAGCTTCGGAACCGTGTTGTGCGCGAACGAGGGATGGCAGACCACAATGTTCGGTTGGGTGCCGATCCACGCCGCCGTCTCGAGATCGGTCAGCGGATTGTACGGCGGGTGGACGTAGAGATGCGGCACCAGCGCGTGGCTGCCGATATTGCCCAGCAGCACCGAATAGCCGTCGGGCGCCGATTTGGCGACGTTGTCGGCGGCGATCGAGCCGCTCGCCCCGGTGCGGTTGTCGATCACGAACGACTGGCCGAGCTGCTCGCCGAGCTTGACGCTCAGCCGCCGTGCAACGTTGTCCTGCGAGCCACCCGCGGTGAACGGGCAGACGATGCGCACCGGCCGAACCGGCCAGTCGTCAGCCTCCGCGAGGGCCGGCCGTACAAGGGGGGCGGCCAGCAGCGTGGTGAGCAGGGAACGGCGTTTCATGGGCAGATGATGCACGCTGGGCACCGGCAATTCCAACGGCTAGCATCGCATTCGAATGGGCCTCATCGTGCGTTGGATCGTTCTGGCCGTTGCCGTCGCGCTTGGCGTTGCGGCGAGCGCAGCGCCGGCCGGGGACCAGAAGGTCCGAGACGCGGTCTCCAGCGTCTACGACTGGGCGGGCTACCAGCGCGAATTGCCGGGTGAGCAGGAGCCACCCAAACCACAGCCGCCGCCGCGCCCCTGGCAGATCGATCTCGGCCCGTTCGTGAATTACCTGCTGATCGGCCTGGTCGTGGTCGTGCTGGTGATCGTCGTCCTGCGCCTGATGTCCGGTGAATGGACCTTGCGGCACCGGGTCGAGCCGCCGGCGCCGGAGCAGCTGGCGCCTGGCACGGCGCGCCGCGAGCAGCTCCGGGAGCGGCTGCTGTCGGCCGATCGCGAGGCCGTCGCCGGCGACTGGGCGAGCGCCATCCACATCCTGCTGCTCACCAGCATCGACCTGCTGCGCCGCCGCGTCGGCCAGGATGTGCCCGACGCCATGACCTCGCGCGAGCTGGTCGGCGAGGCGCGGTTGCCTGTCGAATCGCGTGAGGATTTCGCGGCGCTGGTGGCGGCCGCCGAGCTCTGCCATTTCGGCGGACGCGCAGCCGACCAGTCACTCTACGAGCGTTGCCGCGTCCACTACGAGCGGCTGTGGGGCATGGCGCCGGAGGCCGCCGCGTGAGCAGCACCACGGACCTCCGGCCATTCAGCCCGCGCACGTTGTTCTTGCTGATCGGGATCGGCGCGCTGGCCTTCGCCCTCATGGCGTATCTCATGATCTCGGCGGAGGACCGCGCCACGCGGATGGGCGAGGTGGCGCCCAGCGCCGATTCGCGCTCGGCGATCGGCTATCGCGCCTTCGTGCAGCTGATGGAGAAGCTCGACGTGCAGGTCGCCCCCGTCGTGATCCGGGCCATTCCCTCGCTGCAGATCGTGCTCGAGCCGCGGACGCCGCAGAACCTGAAGGCCCTGCTGGCATCGCGCACCCAGACCTTGGTCGTGCTGCCCAAGTGGCGCGGCTACACCCGTCCCTACGGCGAGCATCTCGCGTCGGTGAGCGCGATCGACATCGCCCAGGTGCAGGCGCTGGCGCGCGTGATCGCCGACGACGCGGAGATTGTGCGGCCGCCAAGCGCCGGGCCTTGGCACCACGAGGTCTTCCACGGCGATCCGACG
>DASXQC010000402.1:0-3204 GCA_036493235.1 Reyranella sp. | reverse complement strand
CGGCCGGGATAGCGGTCGGAGACGTGGAAGCCGATCTGCTCGTAGAACTTCGTCGCCGCGTCGAGCTTGTCGGTGAAGAACACGACGTGCCCGACCTCGATCGGCTCGGCACGGTCATAGACCGGGCTCGCCTTGTCGATGCGAGCGGCATGACCCCACACATTGGCCGGCGTGCCCTCGACTGCGACCGCGCGCTTGGCCGAGACGCGGAAGCCGAGACCGATGCCATTGGGATCGACCTTGGGCATGTCCTTGAGCTCCGCGAGATCGGCCGCACTCTTCACCCCCCAAATCACCTCGCGCAACGTTGGCCCCGCCTCAACCGCCGGCGGCAACGAGACGTCGTCGCTCCGGCGCACCCGCACCTCGCAGCCGTTCAAGCTCTCGAAGTCGAGGCCCTTGTCGTCCTCGCGCACGAGCTTGAGCCCCCAGTCGAGGAAGAACTTGCGACAGCCGGCGATGTCGTCGACGCCGTAGGTGATGCAGTCGATCCCTTCGATCATCGAATTCCTCCCCATTCAAATGGGAAGGTGGCGCGGTAGTCCGCGACGGAGGGGTCAGAGGCCTCAGTCGCGAGGAGGCCCATGACCCCTCCGTCAGCGTAAGACGCGGACACCTCTCCATATGAATGGGGAGGGTTTGCCCTGAGCACGATGCCCTCAATGTCCGGCATGGCGGTCCACCGTTGTGTTGGCGAAAGCGTCGATCTCGACCAGCAGGTCGGGGAAGACGAGTCCCTTCACCTCGACCAGGGTCGAGCAGGGAAAGGCGCCCGTGAAGAAGGCGGCGCGGGCCTTGTTGACCTCGTCCTTGCGGGCAATATCGGTGACGTAGATCACCAGCTTGTAGACGTTCTGCACGCCGCCGCCCTGGCCCTCGACCAGCTCGACGACACGGCGCAGCACGGCGAGCGTCTGCTGCTCCATGCTGGCGCCGCCCTCGGTGCCGTTCGGCCCGCGCGCAGTGACGCCCGACAGCACGATCTCGCTGCCGACCTTCATCGCGGGCGACCAGGTGATGGCCGGAGTCACCGCAGCGGTCATTGCAGCGGCAGCCCCGCAGCCTCGAGTGCCTTGAGCTGCGCCTCGGCCTTGGTACGGAAGACGCGGCGCAGGCGCGCCACGCCCATGTCGTGCTGGTAGAGATTTTCGCGCTGATTGGCGTCGGGCTCGAACTGTTCGAGCATGACGCGGTCCTGCTCCAGCACGCGCCAGTGCCGCGCCTCCAGCCGGTTCTTGTAGAGGAAGCGCCAGGCGTCGCGCTGCCAGCCGTCGACCTTGCGGCAGCGCCAGTGGAACACGGCGGCGCGCGTCTCGGTGATCGGCGTGTAGACGCCGACGATGTGGAAGTTGCCGCCCGGCCCGCCGGTCGCCGGATAGGGGATCTCCAGCCGCAACCAGTGCGCGCCGGTGTCGAGGAATTCCGTCCAGTCGAAGTTCACGTTGCGCTGGCCTTCCTTCTCGAACACGAAGCCGGTCGGCGTCTCGCGCACCTTGAAGTTGGCCGTCGTGTCGCCGAACGACATCGAATGCGACTGCTTGTGCAGGAACGTGCCGTGCATCGGATCCATGACGTTGTCGTAGACGTAGCGGTAGTCGCCCTCCCATTCGCAGTAGCACAGGAAGGAGCTGAACTCGGGCGAGGAGAGCTGCTCGGGGAACTGCAGCTCGATCGGCTCGGGATGCAGCGCGTCGCCCGCGTAGGCGAAAATCACGCCGTGGCGCTCTTCGGTCGGGAACGAGCGCACGCACTTCTTGCCTTCGAGCCGGTTGCCCGGGGCGCCCGGCACCAGCATCACCGTGCCGTCGCCGCTCACCTGCACGCCGTGATAGCCGCAGGCGATGCGATCGCCCATCGGGATGCCCATCGACAGCGGCGCGCCGCGATGGGGGCAGTGATCTTCGAGCATGATCGGCTTGCCCGACCCGTCGCGCCACAGCACGACCTTGAGGCCGAGCCGGCGCAGCGAGATCGGCCTCTCGCCCAGGAAGTGCGAGGGGCAGATCGGATACCAGATGTTACGCACGCCCTTGGCGAGCAGCGTGTTGATCGACTGGTTGGTCACCGCGGTCATCGTCGCCTCCCCTTACGCGCCCAGCCGCTTCATCTCGCGCTGGAACAGCTCCACGCTCCACGGCTGGCCGTTCGGCGCCGGCACAGCTACCTCGTTGAGGCTCGCCACCAGGCCGGCGATGTCGTGGATGCCGGCGGCATAGGCCCGTTCGATCGCATCGCCCAACAGGTTCTGGTAGTCGTCCGGCTCGCGGTCTCGCGCCTGGTGCGGATTGAGATAGGCCAGTTGCTGCTGCATCACTTGCCTCCTTTGCGCACGCGCTCCTTGATGCGCTCACGCACGGGAATGAAGTCGTACGCGGGATAGCACTCGGTGCGGAACACGCCCCATGCCGAGCGCTCGAGCTCGACGTTGACCTCGGCCAGCTTCGAGGCCGGCAGGCGGAGCGTCACGATCTGGCCGAAGCCCATCGCCACTGTCCACGACACGATCTCCACGCCGGCCGGCGGGAAGCGGTCCCACCATTCGGCGTCCTTCAGCTTCGTCTGCACCACGTCGAGGTTGTTCGACTGGTCGTGGCGCAGGAAGACCGTGAGAAGCATGGTTTCGGCAGCGGCGTCGCTCAACGTATTGTTCCACCCACGAAACATTAGTTCTTATTTGAACCACGCTAGAGACTCGCTACGGTGCTGTAAAGGAGCAAAAGCATGGATCTCGGGTTGCAGGGCCGCACGGCCATCGTCTGCGCGGCCAGCAAGGGCTTGGGCCGCGCCTGCGCCGAGGCGCTGGCGGCCGAAGGCGTGGCGCTGGTGCTGAACGCCCGCACCGCCGGCCCGCTTGAGCAGACCGCCAAAGAACTCCGAAGCAAGTACAAGGTCGTCGTGACCGCCGTCGCGGGCGACATCGCCAGCGCCGAGGACCGCACCTCGCTGCTGGCCGCATGTCCCGCTCCCGACATCCTGGTGAACAACGCTGGCGGCCCCTCGCCCGGCAAGCTCAAGGGCTTCAGCGATCAGGACTGGGCGAAGGCGATCGAGGGCAACCTGCGGGCACCGGCGGCGATGCTGGCCGCGGTGCTCGACGGCATGGCCGAGCGCGGCTTCGGCCGCGTTATCAACATCACCTCGAGCGTGGTGCGCCATCCGATCGACGTGCAGGGCCTGAGCGCCGCGGCGCGCGCCGGCCTGCAC
>DASXQC010000401.1:0-2547 GCA_036493235.1 Reyranella sp. | reverse complement strand
GCCATGAACGCGGTATGGGACGCCTGGGTGGTGCCCGGCCAGACGCCGGCGCGGGCCACGGTGCAGGCGCGGCTCAACGACCCGAACATGAAGGTCGAGATCATGGTGGTTGCCGCGATCTAGCCCAACTTGCGCAGTTGGAAGGGCCGATTCGAGTATTTTCGCAGACTTTCGCTGATGAGAATCGAGTCGGCTCAAGGAGTTAGGCGAGAGGCATCGATGGCAACGGCGTGTAGTGCCGACCAAGGCCATTTTCTTTTGAGTTTGGTTGAGTTGAGATCGGCGCATGTACTTGCGCCACACGACGCGGAGGAAAGACGGCAAGGTGCACCGCTATTGGCGTCTGGTGCGCAGCGTGCGGATCGGCGGGCGGGTGAAGCAGGAGACGGTAGCGCAGCTCGGCCTGCTGGACGCGCGGGGTCGGTTGCAGGCTCGTGCGCTGGCGCGGCATCTGATCGGCGCGCCGGAGCAGGCGGGTTTGTTCGACGACGGCCGGTCGGAGGTTGCAGTGCCGGTACGGCTGAAGGGGGTGCGGGTGGAGCGCTCGCGTCGGTTCGGCGACGTGTACCTGGCGCTGGCGCTGTGGCGAGGCAGCGGGCTTGGCGATCTGTGCGCGAAGCTGCTGCCGTCGGGGAAGGAAGCGGTGTCGTGGGCGAAGATGGCGTCGGTGCTGGTGACGGCGCGGCTGTGCGAGCCGTCGAGCGAGCTGCACATCGCGGAGGACTGGTATCGGCGGACGGCGCTGGGCGATCTGCTGCAGCTCGACGGTGATCTGGTCAACAAGGATCGGCTGTATCGGGCGCTCGACCATGTGCTGGAGCACAAGGCGGAGCTGGAAGCTCATCTGTCGCGGCGCGCGGGCGAGCTGTTCGCGATCGACAACGAGGTGCTGCTGTACGACGTGACCAGCACCTACTTCGAGGGCGAGGCGGAGGGCAACGCGCTGGCGCGGCGCGGCTACAGCCGCGATCACCGGCCCGACCGCAAGCAGGTCTGCATCGCCCTGGTGGTGACGTTCGACGGCTTCCCGCTGGGCTACGAGGTGTTCGCCGGCAACACGCACGATTCGACGACGGTGCAGACGATCGTCGACACCATGGAGGCCCGCCACGGCGTTGTCGGCCGGGTGTGGATCGCCGACCGCGGCATGGCCAGCGCCGAGAACATGGCGTGGCTGCGCCAGTCCGGGCGGCGCTACATCATCGGCACGCCGAAGGCGCAGTTGCGCCAGTTCGCCGCCGAGATTGCCGAGCCGGCGGGGTGGCGCGAGATCCGCGAGGGCATCGAGGTCAAGCTGGCGCGATGGCCGGACACCAGCGAGACGGCGATCCTGTGCCGCTCGGCCGACCGGCGCATCAAGGAGCAGGCGATGCACGACAAGTTCAGCCTGCGCATCGCGGCGGCGCTGGCCCGGCTTGCCTCGCGCATCGAGCGTTCGACCAAGCGGCTCGATGCCGGGCAGATCAACCGCCAGATCGGTCGCATGCTGCAGAAGAACCAGCGCTCGGCCGGCCGCTACAAGATCACATTGCCTGCCGCCGATTGCCCGGCCGGATTGCGCCTCGAGGTCGAGCACAGCCCCGCTTTCGACGACTGGGCGAGCCTGTCCGAAGGCGTCTACCTGCTGCGCTCCAACATCGAAGGCTGGACCGACGAGAAGTTGTGGAAAGCCTATATCCAGCTCACCCAGGCCGAGGCCGCCTTCCGCATCAGCAAGGATCAGCTGCACGTCCGACCGATCTGGCATCAGCGTACCGATCGGGTGCAGGCGCATATCCTCGTCTGCTTCCTCGCCTTCGTGCTGTGGAAGTGCCTCGAGATGTGGCAGCAGCGCGCCGGCCTCGGCAACTCGCCGCGCACCGTGCTCGACGAGATGGCTCGCCTGCAGTCGCACGATGTCATCCTGCCGACCGCCTCGCACGGTGACATCCGCTTGCGCTGCATCGCCCAGCCCGATGACGCTCAGGCCGTTCTGCTCGAGCGGCTTGGCATTACCCTGCCAAAGCGTATGCGCGCCGACGACCCCGGACTGCCTCCCGCGCTCACCGCCTGAGACAGATCAAAAAACCAAAAAAATGTAGTGCCGACTTTTGCGCTAACCCATTGATTCCATTGAATCACGCCCCCGATTCTGCGCAAGTTGGGCTAGCAGGCGTATCCTTCGTTTTCCCAACCGAGGACAGCGCCATGACCGCAAAGGGCGTCGTCGTACCCGCCGGCGGCGGGAAGCAGTACCAGTCCGAGCCCGGCCGCACCTTCGCGCTGAAGCTGCTGGGCCACGAAACCGCCGACAGCATCATGATATTCGAGGAGACGATCCCCGCCGGTACCGGCAGCACCCACCACCTGCACCACGACAGCGACGAGGTGGTGTGGGTGCTGGAGGGCGAGTTCACCTTCAAGATCGGCGACGAGGTGTTGTCCGGCGGGCCCGGCACCTGTGCCTTCCTGCCGCGCGCCGTCCCGCACGCCTGGAAGAACAGCGACGCCGGCCCGGGCCGCGCCCTGTTCCTCTACACGCCGGGCGGCGCGGGCCGGTACATCGAG
>DASXQC010000400.1:0-9951 GCA_036493235.1 Reyranella sp. | reverse complement strand
CCCGGTCTATGTCGACCAGGACAGCCGGCCCGACATCTCGCAGCGCTACGAGCGCTGGGGCTGGCCCGCGACCATCGTCTTCGGGCCGGACGGCAGCGAGATCGTGAAGCTGCGCGGCTTCTATTCGCCGAAGTTCTTCATTCCGGTGCTGAAGGAGACGGTGAAGGATCCCTCGCCGGTCGACTACGGTAAGTTTGGCGGGCCCGAGCGCGAGCGCATTTTGTCGACCGGCCTCACCGACGCGGCTCGCGCGGACATCGTCACCTTCATGGGCAGGGCGTACGACCCGGCCAACGGCGGCTGGGGCAAGAGCAAGCTGGTCGATGGCCCGACGCTCGGCTGGTTCCTCGATCGCGCGAAAGCCGGTGATGAGGAAGCGACGGCGCGGATCAAGCGCACGCTGACGGCGATGATCGCGCTGATCGACAAGGAGTCCGGCGGCATCAGCCAGGTGACCCTGAAGCCCGACTGGTCGAAGCCCTCGCTCGAGTTCCCGATGTTTGCGCAGGAGGCTGCGCTCGCCGCCTACGCGCGCGCGTCGGTCTTGTTCGGCGATCCCGCCTATCGCGCGGCAGCCGACGACATCTTTCGCTTCCTGAAGGACAAGCTCGCCGCGCCGGATGGCGGCTTCTACGCCTCGATGGGCATGGCCGAGGGCCAGCCGGGCGTCGACAGGCGCCAGTACGCGCGCGAGACCGGCCAGGCGATCCGGGGTCTCGCCGCCTACTACGATGCCACCGGCACGAAGGACGCGCGGACGCTCGCCATTGCCGGCGCCGACTGGGCGCTGCGCGAGCGCGCGTTGAAAGGCGGCGGCTTCCGCCACGCCGCGCAGGACGCGGCCGGGCCTTACTTGGCCGATTCGGTCGAAATGGGTGCGGGCCTGCTGGCGCTGCATCGCTCGACTGGCGACCGAAAGTGGCTGCAGGCCGCGATCGCGGCCGGCGACTTCATCGCCGCGACATTCATCGACCCGAAGACCGGCGGCTTCTTCGTCTCGGCCTCGCCCGAGGCCAGGCACCTGCCGAAGCCGATCAAGCAGCGCGAGGACAATGTCACCGCGACGCGCTTCTTCACCCTGCTCGCCTTCTATTCCGGCAATTCCCGATACCGCGATATCGCCGAGGCCGGCATGGGCTACCTCGCCTCGCCGGCGATCCTTGAAGCGGCGGCCTTCCTGCCCGACGTGCTGCTGGCCGAGGAGGAGCTGCGCAACGAGCCGGTGTCACCATCGTCGGCGCCAAGGACGATCCGCGCAGCGCCGCGCTCTATGCTGCCGCGCTCGCCTATCCGCTGGCCTACAAGCGCGCCGAATGGTGGGACAAGCGCGAGGGCAAGCTGGCCAACGCCGACGTCGAGTATCCGGACTTTCCGGACGGTCCCGCCGCCTTCGCCTGCACACGCAATTTCTGCTCGCTGCCTGTGACGGATGCCCACGCGATCCCGTCGCAACTCGACCGGCTGCAGCGCGCCATGAGATAGTCGAGGATGATCGAAAAGCAGGAAGTCCAGGAGCTCTTCCCGACTCCCCTCTGGGTCGTCGACCTCCAGCCGGCGGCGGCGACTGCGCTGAATGCAACACTCAAGGCCGAGATCGAGCGGCTGATACAGCCCCGGCCCAAGGTGCCCGCCGGCAGCAACTGGCAGACGCCGCAGGACCTGCACAAGCGGCCCGCGTTCGCCGAGTTCGTGAAGCTGGTCGAGACGGCAGCCCGCGGCGTCGCGCGCTTCCTGCAGGTCGACCAGTATCCGATGGTGATTACCGGCTGCTGGGGCAACATCAACCCGCCCGGCGCCTATCACCCGACGCACCATCATCCCAACAACTACCTGAGCGGCGTTTACTACGTCGCCGTGCCGCCGGTCGGCTCGCGCATCCAGTTCCAGGACCCGCGGCCGTCGATGATCATGCCCAAGCCGCGCCAGTATTCGCGGCTCACCGCCAACGGCGCCGACGCCCAGAGCAAGGAGGGCCGGCTGCTGATCTTCCCGGCGTGGGTGAAGCACAATGTGCCGGCCAACGACGGCACCACGGACCGCATCAGCATCTCCTTCAACTTGATGTTCACGAACTTCACGGAGACGATGGCGTCACCGATGTGGGACGCGACGGCGGGCAAGGAGAAGGCGTGATGCTGAAGGATCGCTACGGCAACGAGCTCAGCACCAGCTCGACGGCGGCGCGCGACGCCTATGGGCGCGGCGTCGACAGCCTGATGGCCGCCACCGCCGGCACCGACACCGCGTTCGCCGAGGCGGTCGCGGCCGACGAAGGCTTCGCGCTCGGCCACATCTCGCTCGCCCGCGCCAAGCAGCTGATGGGCCGCGGCCACGAGGCCAAGGCGCCGCGCGCGCGAGCGCTCGAACTTGCGCCCGGCACGACACCGCGCGAGCAGAGCCACATCGCGATCTTCGACAAGATCCTGACCGGCCAGGGCGAGGCGGCGCTGGCCGCGATCAGGGAGCATCTCAAGAGCTGGCCGCGCGACGCCATGGCCTTCGCTCCGGCGACCAGCGTGTTCGGGCTGATCGGCTTCTGCGGCCGGGTCGGGCGCGAGAAGGAGCAGCTCGCGATGATCGAGCCGTTCGAGAAGGACTACGGCGACGACTGGTGGTACCGCACCCAGCTCGCCTTCGCCCAGATCGAGCTCGGCCAGTTCGGCGTCGGCGAGCACAACATCGAGCGGGCACTGGCCGCCTATCCGAAGAGCGCGCATGCCGCGCACATCCGCGGCCACCTGTTCTACGAGGTCGGCGAGCGCGAGGCGGGGCTCGGCTTCATCACCGAGTGGATGAAGGACTATCCGCGCGACGGGCTGATGCATTGCCACAACAGCTGGCACAAGGCGGTGTGGTCGCTCGAGACCGGCCGCAGCGCCGACGCTTGGCGCATCTACAACGACGCGCTGCGCCCAGGGGCGGCGTGGGGCCCGCAGGTCAATGTCGCGACCGACGGCCCCGCCTTCCTGCTGCGCGCCGAGATGGCCGGCCACGAGCGCAAGCCCGAGCTGTGGCGCGAGCTCGCCGAGTATTCGACGCAATGGTTCGGCCGGCCGGGGCTGAGCTTCGTCGACATGCACACCGTTCTCGCCTACGCCATGGCCGGCGACGACGACAAGCTCGCGCCCTTCACCGACAATCCGCGCGGCTCAGCCGGCGACATGGTCCCGCCGATGGCGCGCGGCTTCAAAGCCTACGCCGCCGGCGATTACAAGACCGCCGCGACGGAGATCGAGCCCCTGGTCGACACCCACGAGCGCCTCGGCGGCAGCCGCGCCCAGCGCGACCTCCTCGAATACGTCGTCGCCTCCGCCAAGCTGCGCGGCGGCCAGCGCGACGACGCGCGTCAGTTCATCGAACGCCGCCGCCCCCACAACGCCAAGGTCGGCGGCTTCCCGCTGGCGGGGATATAGGCATTTTCGGCTAATCGATAGCGGCCTGCTTCCTAGAGGCCGAATTCTTCGGCGATCAGTTCGTAGGAGCGTTTGCGCTTGGCGAAGTCGAAGCAGATCGTCACCAGCATGATCTCCTCGACCTGGTAGCGGGTCGCGTGGTCCTCGATGCCGGCGCGCACGGTCGCGGGCGAGCCGGTGACGGCGCGACGACGCATCGCCTGCATGAAGGCGCGGGTGCGCGGGTCCTTCTCGGCCTCGAGCGCCTCCTCGATCGGCGGAAACGGACCGGGCTCGTTCTGCGTGCGGAGCCGCATCGCCCAGAGCTCCCGGCTCTTGGACAGGAGGTCCGCCTCCTCGTCTGAATCAGCGCACATCACGCCCATGGCCATCATCGCCCTGGGCTCGGGATAGAGCGCCGAGGGCCGGAAGTGGGTGCGGTAGGCGCGGGTCACGCCGTCGCCGCCGTCGGGATTGATGAAATGGGCGAAGCAGAAAGGAAGCCCGTAATGCGCGGCCAGCGCCGCACTGTCGTCGCTCGAGCCGAGCAGCCAGACATCGGGCGCGCTGTTCCCGACCGGCTGGGCGGTGATGCCGGTCGCGGCGTGCTTGTCGGGCAGCGCATCGTGCAGCCACGCCATCAGGTCGCGCACCTGGACCGGATAGTCGGATAGGTCGTTCCAGTTGGGCTTGCCGGCGGCCAGCACGCGCATGGTGCGCTGGTCGCTGCCCGGCGCGCGGCCGATGCCGAGATCGATGCGGCCGGGGAATAGCGTCTCCAGCATGCGGAAGTTCTCCGCCACCTTGAGCGCGCTGTAGTGCGGCAGCATCACGCCGCCGGAGCCGATCTTCATGCGCTCGGTCAGGCCCGCAACGCGGGTGATCAGCACCTCGGGCGTCGAGCCCGCCAGCGCCGCGCTGCTGTGATGCTCGGCCAGCCAATACCGATGATAACCGAGCCGGTCGCAAAGCTGCGCCAGCTCGAGCGTCTCACGCACCGCGTCGGCCGGCGTGCCGCCCTGGCGGATCGGCGACTGGTCGAGAACGCTGAGACGCAACGGAGCCAAGGAGGGCTAGAGTCCCTTCTTGCCCATGGCGAGGAACTTGTCCTGGCGCTGGCGGCGCAGCGTGTCGGGGTCGAGGTTGCCGAGTTGGGCCAGCGCGTCGGCGACCACCTTGCCGACCGAATCGATCGCCTCGTCGGGCGCGCGATGAGCGCCGCCCATCGGCTCGGGGATGACGTCGTCGATCACCTCGAGCTTCTTGAGATCCTGCGCCGTGACCTTCATCGCCTCGGCCGCCTCCTGCGCCTGGGCGTTGGAGCGCCACAGGATCGAGGCGCAGCCCTCCGGCGTGATCACCGAGTAGACCGAGTTCTCGAGCATGAACACCTTGTCGGCCGACGCGATCGCGAGCGCGCCACCGGAGCCGCCTTCGCCGATCACCACGCTGACCAGCGGCACGCCGATCGCGAGGCAGGTGTCGATCGACGACGCGATCGCCTCCGCCTGGCCGCGCGCCTCGGCGTCGAGGCCGGGATAGGCGCCCGGCGTGTCGACGAGGGTCACCACCGGCAGCTTGAAGCGGTCGGCGAGCTTCATCAGGCGCTGCGCCTTGCGATAGCCCTCCGGCCGCGCCATGCCGAAATTGTGCTTGATGCGCGAATCGGTGTCATCGCCCTTCTCCTGGCCGATCACCACGACGCTGCGGCCCTCGAGCCGCCCCAGCCCGCCGACCACGGCGAAGTCCTCGGCGAAGGCGCGGTCGCCCGCGAGGGGCGTGTAATCGGTGATCAGCTGGTCGATGTAGCGTTGGGCGTGCGGGCGCTCGACATGGCGCGCCACCAGCACCCGTTGCCACGGCGTCAGCTTGGCATAGGTCTGGCGCAGCAGCTTCTGCACCTTGTCCTGTAGCCGCATCACCTCGTCGGCGATGTCGACATCGGCGGAGTTCGGCAGATGCCTGAGCTCGGCAATTTTACTTTCGAGCTCCGCGATCGGCTTCTCGAAATCGAGATACGTCGTCATGGGGGGCTCAGGTCTCGCCCGGCTCCCGTCCTCTGTCAACCGGGCGCCGCCGGCGCTTGGCCAACGGATGGTGGTCCTCGACCAGGGCGCGCAGCTTCTCCGGCACGACGTGCGTATAGATTTGCGTCGTTGCAATGTCGGCATGGCCCAGCATCAGCTGCACGCTGCGCAGGTCCGCGCCCGCCTCGAGCAGATGGCTGGCGAAGGCGTGCCGCAGCACGTGCGGCGACACCCGCACGGGATCGATGCCCGCCACGAACGCCGCCTCTTTCAGAAGCTGCGCGAAGCGCTGTCGCGTCAGATGGCCCTCGCGCCCACGCGACGGGAAGAGGTAGCGCGACTTCTCCTCGCCGAGCGAGGCCGCGCGCGTGCGCAGCCACTTGGCGATCGCGACGCGTGCCGGATCCGAGAGCGGCACCTGGCGCTCCTTGCTGCCCTTGCCGCGCACCAGCAGCATGGTCGGATCGCGCTCGGCCGCGACGACCGGCAGGCCAACCAGCTCCGACACGCGCAGTCCCGAGCCGTAAAGGATCTCGAGTAGCGTCTCCATCCGCCCGCCATCGCTGCCTTTGGCTTGCGCCGCCTCGATCAGGCGATCGACCTCGACTCGCGTCATCACCTTCGGGAGAGGCCGGCCGAGCTTGGGTGAATCGAGCGTGCTCGCCGGATCGTCCTCGCGCATGCGCTCGGCCAGCAGGAAGCGATAGAACTGGCGCAGCACCGACAGCCGGCGCGCCACCGTGCGCGGCGTCATGCCGACATAATCGAGCGCCTTCAGGTAGGCGCGCAGTGCCGGTGTGTCGGCGGCGGCCGGCTTCAGCTTGCGGCGCGCGAGGAAGACCTGCAGGTCGTCGAGATCGCGGCCATAGGCATCGAGCGTGTTCCGCGCCGCGCCGCGCTCGGCCTGCAGCATTTCGAGGAACGCCTCGACCTCGCGGCTGCGGTCGACGGGTTGCTTTTTCTTCACAGGCCGTACGCGATCGCTACTTCGATCGCGAACAGGCGCGCCGCCTCGTCCTCGCCGACCGCACGCAGGCAGCGCACGATGTAGCCGGCCGACGACGGCGTGAGATCACCCAGTGACGACTCGCCCAGCGCGAGCGACGCCTGCAGCGACGTCTCGGCGCGCCGGCGCCCGTTCGCGCCGGACTGCAGTGCCTGCAAGGCTTGGTTGGACGCCGGCCGGCCGCCGGCCACCTGCTCGGGCACCTTCGTCGTGCCGGTCGGGATGTCGATGCCGGTGGCGCGGAACAGCTCGAGCATCAGGTTGCCGCGCAGCGCAGCGCGCGCCGGATCGTCCTGCTGCATTACGGCGTACCAGCGATCGACCGTAGCCACCGGCAGGGTGGTCGGATTGTCGACGCCGGCGATCGCCGCCAGTGGCAGCAAATGGTCGAGCGCATTGAGCGTGCTGGGATTGTTCTTCGCCGCGGCGATCGCGAGCTTGATCCAGGCCTCGGTGCGGCGCTTGTCGCCCAGCAGCAGGAAGCCGCGGATCGCCTCCTGCGCGATGTTGGAGAATTCCGGCCGCGGATCGAGCCGCAGCAGGCCCTGGGCCGTCGCGCGGGCGATGGTCGGAAACAACGGGCTGCCGCGCGTCTCAGTGTAAACTGCGGTAATCGATTGCATGATCTCTGCGGCGTTGGTCGCGTTGCTCACCGCGACCACGAGCTGCGCCCGCCGCGCCACCGGCGCCGGCAGCGCCACGCCGTCATGGATCGCCTCCTTGTAGAGGTCGCTCAGCCGGGACGCCTCGATGATCGCCCCGCCCTCGCCGCGCTCGGCGACCTCGATCCGTGTCGCCAGCGGCAGCGTCCGGTTGGCCACCAGCGCGCGCATCATCGGCGGCTGGGTCGAGGCCAGGACAGACGGCGGCAGGCGCGTATGCGACAGATCGAGCGAGACCATCGCCGGCCCGTCGAACACGTTGCCCAGCCCCTGGGTCTCGCCGTCGCAGGCCGCCAGGGCACGCCTGCCGAACGGCTCGGTCATCGGATGCGCGCGGGCGATGGCGCAGCCGCTCGCCTTCTCGCCCGACATCATCAGTGCATTGACCGTCGTGGCGGCGATCGCCGGATCGTCGTAGCCGCCGGCGGCACGCACCATTTCGTTCAGGTTCTCGCCCTCGCCCATGGCGGCGAGCTTGTCGACCTTGCGCGCGAACAGGGTGGGCAGCGGGCTGTTGTCGGGCGCGGGCGTCACCAGTTCGCTCACCATCACCTTGAACTGCAGGTCGCGCAGCGCCCGGCTGCGGGGCGCGGCGGGCAGCGCCGAGACCAGGCGCTTGGCCGTACCGAGCGGCGTGCCCTTCCAGGCGTCGGACGGCATGCCGCCGGTCGCAGGCCGGAGGTAGCCGGTAGGAAAGTCATCGAACTGCGTCTGGGCCAGCGCCGGCACGGCGCCTGCAGCAATCGCCAAAGCGAACAGGCTAACGTGAAAAGCGTTCACTGGGCACCGGCACCTCGAAGTGCTTCACCGGCGGGCGCGGCTCGAACACCACGAGCGCCGCGACCCCGATGGCCGCGACGCAGATCGCCAGGAAGATCAGGAACGGCCCCAAACGGAAGGTCGGAAGCTGGGTTCTGGAACGGAACAGGGGCACGCGGCGCAAACTACCCGTCCTCCCCAAAGCCGGCAATCGCGGCGGCAGTCGTCATCGGCCGCTCGCTTGAATCGGGCGGCGGAATAAGCGACATCCAAGGACACAAGGCTCCCATGGACTCCTCCCCTACTCTTTCAGTGCCGCGCACGGTAGCCCTTGTCGGCCTGATGGGCGCCGGCAAGAGCGCGATCGGCAAGCGGCTGGCGCTTCGCCTCGGCCTGCCGTTCGTCGATGCCGACGACGAGATCGAGCGCGCGGCGGGCTGCTCGATCTCGGAGTTCTTCGAGCGCTTCGGCGAGGCCGAGTTCCGCGCCGGCGAGCGCCGGGTGATCTCCCGCCTGCTGGCCGGGCCCGCGCACGTCCTGTCGACCGGCGGCGGCGCTTACATGGACACCGAGACCCGGGCGCTGATGCGCGCCTATGCCACCACCGTCTGGCTGCGCGCCGACCTCGAAGTACTGTACGAGCGCGTGAAGAAACGCACCCACCGGCCGTTGCTGCGCGGGGGCGATCCGAAAGAAATTCTCGAGCGTCTGATGAGCCAGCGTTACCCCGTCTATGCCGAAGCCGACGTCGTGGTGGAATCAACGGCCCAACCTGCCGACATCACGACCGACCAGGTGCTGGAGGCCTTGCGCCGGCATCTCGAACCGCAGCCCGAAGGAGCGACAGCGTGAGCACGGTTGCCGTCAGTCTTGCCGGACGCAGCTACGACATCGTGATCGGCCCTGCCCTGATCGATCGCGTCGGCGAATTTAGCGCGGGCCTCCTGCCGTCACGGCGAGTCATAGTTGTGACCGACGAGACCGTGGCGCCGCTCTATGGCGCGCGCGTCTATCACTCCTTCAAGAACGCCGGCATCGAAGCATCGCTCGCCGTCATGCCGGCTGGTGAGAGCAGCAAGACGTTCGAGGCGTTCGGCCAACTGATGAACGGGCTGCTCGACCAGCGGCCCGACCGCAAGACGACACTGGTCGCGCTGGGCGGCGGCGTGATCGGCGATCTCACCGGCTTTGCCGCAGCAACGCTGCTGCGCGGCGTCGACTTCCTGCAGATCCCGACCACCTTGCTGGCGCAGGTCGACTCTTCGGTCGGCGGCAAGACCGGCATCAACACGCGCCACGGCAAGAACCTGATCGGCGCCTTCTACCAGCCGCGGCTGGTGCTGGCGGATACCGGGGTGCTCGACACCCTACCGAGGCGCGAGCTGCTGGCGGGCTATGCCGAGGTCGCGAAGTACGGGCTGATCGACGATCCGGATTTCTGGGCATGGTGCGAGCAGAACGGCGGCGCCGTGCTGGCGGGCGATGCGGCCAAGCGCACCTATGCCATCGAGCAGAGCTGCAAGGCCAAGGCCCGCATCGTCGCGGCCGACGAGCGCGAGACCACCGACCTGCGCGCCCTGCTCAATCTCGGCCACACCTTCGGCCATGCGCTCGAGGCCGAGACCGGCTTCGGGCCGGAGCTGCTGCATGGCGAGGCGGTCGGCGCCGGCATGGCGCTGGCCTTCGACCTCTCGGCGCAGCTCGGCCTCTGCCCGGCCGAGGACGCCGTGCGCGTGCGCAAGCATCTCGCGGCGGTCGGCCTGCCGGTGCGCCTGCGCGCGATCGGCGGCGGCAACAGCCGGACGTGGAACAGCGCGAAGCTGATCGAGCATATGCGCGGCGACAAGAAGGCCGAAGGCGGCAAGCTCGCTTTCATCCTCGCCCGCGGCATCGGCAAGGCCTTCGTCAGCCGCGCCGTCGCCGAAGAGGATCTCGGCCGCCTGCTCGACGCCGCCATCGCGGCCTAAGAACGGCGATGGAACCTGAAATCCATCTGGATATCAGCCTCGAGCTGGCCGCACCCCTTGTGCTGCTCTGCCTGATGGCGGCGAGCTATCTCTCGGCCGCCGAGACGGCGATCACCGGCGTGTCGCGCCCGCGCATGC
>DASXQC010000399.1:0-9211 GCA_036493235.1 Reyranella sp. | reverse complement strand
TGATGCGGCGCCAGCCGATAGGCCATGCCGTCGCACTCCCCGCCACGCTCCAGCGCCAGCATCAGGCCGGGCAGCTCCGGCGTGCCGCGGCCGAGCGGCGTCCAGAAGCAGAAGGAGCGATGCCAGCCCTGCACGTGGCAGATCGAGGCCTCGGCGTACTCCAGCGCCGGGTTCCACATCAGCGAGCCGTAGGCGAACACCCATGCCTCGTCGCCCGGGGCGTAGCGAGTCAACGCCTGCGCGAGGCTGGCCGCACGCTGCTCGGCACTCAGGAAGAAGTCGTAGCCGGCCTTGCGCGCATCCTGGACGATCTGCTCGATGCGCTCGGCCGTCAGTTCTTCACGCGTGACCAATCCCCGACTCCGCTACTTGCCGTAGACGATCGACATGGTCTCGGCCACGCATGCCGGCTTCTCCTGACCTTCGATCTCGAGAGTCATCTCGTTGGTGAGACGCACGCCGCCGCCCTTCATCTCGTCGGCCGCGATCAGCTTGGCGCGCGCCCGCACCCGCGAGCCCGCCTGCACCGGATTGGTGAAGCGCACCTTGTTGCAGCCGTAGTTGATGCCGTTGCGCACGTTGTTGATGTGGCTGATCTGGTGGCTGAGCATGGGGATCAGCGACAGCGTCAGGAAGCCGTGGGCGATCGTCTTGCCACCCGGCATGTCCTTCTTCGCGCGCTCGACATCCACATGGATCCACTGATGATCACCGGTCGCCTCGGCGAACTGGTTGATCCGCTCCTGGGTGACCTCGACCCAGTCACTCACGCCGATCTCCTGCCCCACGTACTTGTGCATCTCGTTGGGGTGCGCGAACTCACGCTTGGCCATTGCCTACCTCTGCAAGTTTCTGCCACGGTCGTGCAACGATATCACAATCCCGGTGACGCTCGTCGGGTTTCACCACCCATCCCGACATTCGCGTCCCGTTTGTATCGTCGCCGGGATTTGCTCATCATGCGACCCACAAAAATGCACAGGAGGATGCGCCTTGGCTTATGAAACAGTGCTCTACGAGGTCGCCGACCGCCTGTGCACCATCACCTTGAATCGTCCGGAGAAATTGAACGCCTGGACGCGCCAGATGCATCTCGATCTCAAGGAGGCAATGCAAAAAGCCGGGGCCGATCAGGACATCCGGGCGATTATCCTCACCGGCGCGGGCCGCGGTTTTTGTGCGGGGGCGGACATGGGCGGCCTGCAGGCGATCGGCGCCGGCGCCCCGGCGGGGGATCGCAGCACCAACGCCGGCTCAGATGTTCCGGGTGGGAGCACCCTGGCCGAATTCCGGATGGCCTATTCCTACTTCCCGGCGATCCCGAAATTCATCATCGCCGCCATCAACGGGCCGGCGGCGGGCCTGGGGTTCGTGATCCCGCTCTACGCCGACCTGCGCTTCGCGGGTGAGTCGGCAGTCTTCACAACCGCCTTCGCCCAGCGCGGCCTGATCGCCGAGCATGGCGTGAGCTGGCTGCTGCCGCGGCTGGTCGGCCTGCCGGCGGCGCTCGACCTGCTCTGCTCCGCGCGCAAGTTCCGCGCGCCCGAGGCACTCTCGCTCGGGCTGGTGAGCCGGGTGATCCCCGACGACAAGCTGATGGCCGAGACCCGCGCCTATGCCCGGCTGCTGGCCGACACGGTCTCGCCGCGCTCGGTCGCGGTGATGAAGAAGCAGCTCTGGGAGGCCCAGTTCCAGACGCTGGCCGAGTCGACCGTGCAGGCCAACCACGAAATGGAGCTCTCGTTCCAGACCGCCGACTTCAAGGAAGGCGTCGCGCACTACCTCGAGAAGCGCGCGGCGCGGTTCACCGGGCGCTAGACCGGTGGGCATCACCATCGAGCCAGACGGGTCGCGCGACACAGCCGTCTGTGCGTGCTGCGGCATCGCCAGCCGGGTGGTTTGGGGATATGCCCGGCGAGACGGAGATCCGCTCGCCGCGTATTTCGTGCATTGGACGCCCGCACATCATTCCGAACGGGACGCGAATATCGACCTGATCGTGGGCGAATGGGGCCATGGCACGACGGCGCAGCAGAGGGTCGGCGTCGCGCTACTTTACCGCCTCCTGGGGACGGGTCCAGCGATGATGGTCATCGATGGATCCAGCCGACCGTCATTGGACAGTCCCCTGGTCGGTCGACCGCTTGCTCGAGCCGACGTCATCGATTCGCCGCTGGCGAACGAGGTCTTTGCGGTGGCTGATGCCATCCTCGATCAGGATGAACGAGTTGAGGAGCTTTTGGAGCCCGCTACACCTTCTCCGTCTCACTAGCCCGTGGTTGCCAGGTCATCAGGCGCTGCTCGACCAGGGTGACGATCCAGTCGAGCACCAGGGCGAAGCCGGTCAGCACGATGATGCCGGCGAACACGGTGTTGATGTCGAACGTGCCCTCGGCCTGGAGGATGAGGTAGCCGACACCCTGCGAGGAGCCGAGATATTCGCCGACCACGGCGCCGACGAAAGCGAGGCCCACGGCGTTGTGGAGGCTGGCGAACACCCAGCTCATGGCCGACGGCAGGTAGATCGACCGCAAGAGCTGGCCGCGGCTCGCGCCCAGCATGCGGGCGTTGGCCAGCAGCACCGGGCTCACCTCGCGCACGCCCTGGTAGACGTTGAAGAACACCACGAAGAACACCAGCGTGACGCCGAGCGCCACCTTCGACCAGATGCCGAGGCCGAACCACACCGCGAAGATCGGCGCCAGCACCACGCGCGGCATCGAGTTCAGGCCCTTGATGTAGGGCTCGGTCACCGCCGAGGCGGTGTCGCTGAGCGCCAGCCACAGGCCGATGCCGAGGCCGGCCACCGCGCCAATGACGAAGCCCAGCACCGTCTCGATCAGGGTGACGCCGAGATGCTGGAAGATCTCGAACGAGGTGAACCAGTCGACGATCACCCAGAAAACCTTGGCCGGCTCGCCGAAGAAGAAGGCGGCCCGGTTGTCCTGCTCGAAATAGAAATTCGGCAGCAGCCCGGGCTTGGTGAAGACGTGCCAGAGCAGGATGAGCACGGCGAGAACCGCGAATTGCAGGACGCGCAGTCTCACGTCACGCCGCCTTCTGGCGATGGTAGGCCTTCAGTACCTCTTCCTTCATGGCCCCCCAGATCTCCTTGTGCAGCGCGAGGAACGCCGGCGTCATGCGGATCTCCGAGACGTCGCGCGGCCGCGGCAGGTCGATCCTGAAGTCGCCGATCGGCCGTGTGCCGGGACCGGCCGACAGCACCACCACGCGGTCGGACAGCGCGATCGCCTCCTCGAGGTCGTGGGTGATGAACAGCACCGACTTCCTGTCCTCGGCCCACAGCGCCAGCAGTTCGTTCTCCATGAGCTGCCGCGTCTGCACGTCGAGCGCCGAGAAAGGCTCATCCATCAACAGGATGTCGGGGCTCAGGATCAGGGTCTGCGCCAGCGCGAGACGCTTCCTCATGCCGCCCGACATCTGGTGCGGGTAGCGATCGCCGAAGCCCGCCAGCCCGACACGGCGCAGCCAGTCCTCGCCCTCAGCCACCGCCTTCGAGTGCGCGACACCGCGGACCTCCAGCCCGGCGATGACATTGTCGATCCCGGTGCGCCACGGCATCAGCGCGTCGGCCTGGAACATATAACCGGCGCGCCGGTTGACGCCGTTCGACGCGATCAGTCGCTCGCCGAACACCGAGATGGTGCCCGACGACGGCGCGAGCAGCCCCGCGGCGACGTTCAGCAAAGTGGACTTGCCGCATCCGGTCGGGCCGACGACAGACACGAACTCGCCCGCGCCGACATGGAGGGTGGCGTTGGCCACCGCCGTATAGGCCCCGCCGCCGTCGCGCGCGGCGAAGCGGCAGGTAACGTCGTCGAGCGCCAGAGCGGGCGCGTTGCTCGCCACGATCGCTTACGCGTGCTTCTTGGCGCGCTCAGCGAACTCGTTGGTCCACGTGTCCGCGATCTTGATCTTGTCCTTGTCGGCCGCGAACTTGGGATCCGCGTCGACCAGGAACTTCATGCAGTTCTCCTGGGCGCCGGCCGGCATCGTGCCATCCGGCGAGATGCACTCGCGCACGCCGGCGAACGACTTCTCGTAGATCTTCTGGTCGCCCAGCAGATAGGCCTCGGGCACGGTCTTGGCGACGTCGGCCGGCGAGGCCGTCTGCAGCCACTCGTCGGCCCGCACGATCGCGGTCGCGAGCGCCTGCGCCGTGTTGGGATACTTCGTGAGGAAGGCCGGCTGGGCGTAGAGGCAGGCGGCCGGGAAGAAGCCGCCGAACACTTCCTGATTGCCCTTCGCCGTGCGGGTGTCGACCTTGATGTCGATCATGCCCTTGTCCTGCAGGATGGTGAGCGCCGGATCGGTCTGGGACACGCCGTCGACCTGGCCCTTCTCGATCGCCGCGACGACGGTCGCGCCGGCGCCGACGCCGATCGCAACGATGTCGGTCGCCTTCAGCCCGCCCTTGGCCGCCCAGCTCAGCAGCAGCATATGGGTCGAAGAGCCCGGCGCGCTGACGCCGAACTTCATGCCCTTGATGTCGGCCGGTCCCTTGACCTTGGCCGACACTTCCTTGCGCAGGCCGATCGCGATCTGCATACCGCGGCCCATCAGGACGAAGCCCTTGATAGCCTGGCCGCGCTGCTGCATGCGCAGCGTGTGCTCATAGGCGCCGGACGTCACATCGACGCTGCCGCCCATCAGGGCCTCGAGCGACTTGGAGCCGCCCTGGAAGTCGCTGATCTCGACGTCGAGCCCGGCGTCCTTGAAGAAGCCCTTCCGCTCCGCGATGGTCAGCGGGAGATAATAGAGCGCCGACTTGCCGCCAACTGCGAGCGCGACCTTGGTCTTTTCCGGCTTGTTTTGCGCACGGGCAATGTACGGGGCGGCAACGAGAGCCGGCACGGCAGCAAGAACCGCGCGGCGCGGCAGATGGATCTTGGACATGTGTTCCCTCCTGAATTTCCTTTACCGGAACTTGCGCTCCGTCCACCACGGAAAATAGGACGGCATTCCGTCGCTGACTTTCATGGGGAATCTGGCCGGCCGCTTTTCCAGGAAGGCGGTCACCCCCTCCTTCACGTCGGCCGACTTGCCGCGCGCATAAATACCCTTGGAATCGACCTTATGAGCCTCCATCGGATGGTCGGCGCCCAGCATCTTCCAGATCATCTGGCGATTGAGCGCGACCGAGACGGGCGCGGTGTTGTCGGCGATCTCGCGGGCCAGGGCATAGGCCGCCGGCAGCAGTTCGTCCGACTTGTGGACCGAGCGCACCAGCCGGCCGCGCAGCGCCTCGTCGGCCGGGAAGACCCGGCCGGTCATGACCCATTCCAGCGCCTGCTGCGGCCCGACCAGGCGCGGCAGGAACCAGCTCGAGCAGGCCTCCATGACGATGGCGCGGCGGGTGAAGACGAAACCGTAGCGCGCCGCCTCGGAGGCGAGCCGCACGTCCATCGCCAGCTGCATGGTGATGCCGACACCGACCGCCGGGCCGTTGCAGGCAGCGATGGTGGGCTTCAGCGAATCGTAGAGGCGCAGCGTGAACAGCCCGCCGCCGTCGCGATGGCCGTCGAGGCCGGGATCGATTGGGCCGCGATTCTCGGCGTTGAAGGTGTTGGCGCCGCCGGAGAGATCGGCACCGGCGCAGAAGCCGCGGCCCGCGCCGGTGAAGACCACGGCGCGGATGTCATCGTCGCGGTCGGAGCGGTCCATCGCATCGAGCAGCTCCGACAGCATCTTGCCGGTGAAGGCATTCAGCTTGTCCGGCCGGTTGAGCGTTATCGTGAGAATGCCGTCCTTGGCCTCATACTTGATCTGCTCGTACTCCATATACCGCCCCTTTTTTTGTCATCCCGAGCGCAGCGAGGGATCCTTACTGGTTCAGATCCTTCGGCCTCCGGCCTCAGGATGACGGCTGCGCCGTCAGTGTTGGTTGATCAGCATCACGCCGCCCATGACGAGCACGATGCCGCCAATCTGCTTGATGCCGAACGGCTCCTTGAACAGGAAGTGGCCAAGCACGGCGACGATCGCATAGGACAGCGACACGCTCGGGAAGGCGACCGACACCGGAATCTGGCGCAGCGCGAAAATGTACATGAAGGCAGCGCCGACATAGAGCACCAGCCCGACGAGCGTGACGGGGCGCAGGATCTGCCCGACGAAAGTCGGCGCATCGGCGCCGGCCTTGAGCAGCATCTGCCCGCCGATGCCGGCCAGGATGCCCATGCCCAGGACCACGTAGTAGATCGTCACGGTTGACGCTCCTTGGGCGGCGACGGCATGCGATAGGGCTGGCTGGCAGCCTGCGTGTTGATCGGCGGCCGCTCGACGGCAACGCCGCTGTCGCCGCGGGAAAACACCTCGCGGATCAGGTATTGCGGCTTTCGGTTGACGGCGAGGAACATGCGGCCGAGATACTCGCCGATCAATCCGACGACGATCAGCTGGACGCCCGCCAGCACCAGCACGGCGACCATGATCGACGCCCAGCCCCGCGGCGGTTGGCGCTCGGAGATTGCCTCGCCGATGACCACGATCGCCGCCAGTGCGCCCAGCGCGCCGAAGGCGATGCCGAACATCGTGGCGAAGCGCAGCGGGATCACCGAGAAGTTCAGGAACATCGACAGCCACAGCCGGAACAGGCGGGCGATCGTGTAGTTCGAACGGCCCTCGATGCGCGGCAGGTGCGCGACCTGCAGGCGACCGACATTCTGCGTCACCTGGAAGATCAGCCCGTCGATGTATGGAAACGGCCCCTCGTAGCTCGCCGCGATGTGCTCGCGGATGAAGCCCGAGATGCAGCGGAAACTCGAGAGGTAGAGCCCCTTGGGCTTGTCGATCAGGTGGTCAGCGCACCAGTTGGTGAAGCGGCTGCCGATGTTGCGCCAGGCGGCGTGCTTCTTCTCCTCGTAGTAGGTGTAGACCACGTCGTAGCCGCCGTCGCGCGTGTGCTCGTAGAGCCGCTTCACCTCGGACGGCGGGTTCTGCAAGTCGTCGTCCATGGTGATGGTGTAGGCGCCACGGGCGCGGCTGAGACCGGCCATCACCGCATTGTGCTCGCCGTAATTGCGGCTGAGGCTCAGGACGATGACCGGCGCGCCGGGCTTTGCCGCGAGTTCCTTGCAGACGGCGAGGCTGTTGTCCGGGCTGCCGTCGACCGCCAGCACGATCTCCAGCCCGCCTTCGATGTCGAGCGCGCGCAGCGCCTCGACCAGCTCACCGACGGTCGCGGCGCCGTTATAGACCGGCACGACGATGGACAAGGCGGGGATCGAGAGGGCGGGCGACGGAACAGGATCAGTCATCGCGCCTCGCCACGATCAGCAGGGAGCCGCCGAACGGCAGCGACAAGCCCCAGCCGATGACCGTCCGTTCGACGGCCAACGCGGCCGAGAACAGAGCATCGAGCCAGCGCGGAAAGTCGCGCACGTCGCTCTCGGCGTCGTCGCGTTCAGTGACGCGGTGCAGCAGCATCAGGGGAAAGAGCAAGGTATTCCAGTAGCTCGCCTTGAGGACCTTGAAGCCGTGGCCAGCCAGCAGCGTACGCGCCTGGCCACGGGTGAAACGCCGGACATTGTGCACGCGCCGGTCATGCGCCGACAACAGCCAGCCATAGGCCGGCAGGTTGAACAGCGCGATCGCGCCCGGTTCGAGGCAGCGCCACGCCTCCTTTGCAGCGCGCTCGGGATCGACTCCGCCATGGCACAGCACGTCGAGCGACACGTAGCCCGCGAGCGTTCGGTCGCCCAGTGGCATTTCGTTGACCGAACCGCAGGCAACCGGCCGACCGGCCTTCTCGCCGGCGAGCGCGGCGGCAAACGGATCGTATTCGAGGCCGAGAGCGGAGAGGCCCAGCGCGGCGGGGCCGAGCCGCGCCAGCATGCCGCCGGTGCCGCAGCCCGCATCGAGCACAGCCCCGTCACGGCTCCGTAGCGCGCGCGCCAGTTCCTGCACGACCAGGGCGCGCAGGCCGCGATACCACCACATGCGATCCTCCACCGCATGCATGCGCTCGTACTCGATCCGCTCCACGCCCCGCTTATGATATCTTGCCCGCGCCTTGCCAACCGTCACGACCAAACCACCCCCGAAGCCGCCTACCAGACCGCCGGTCGTCTCGCCGCGGCTCGAGCCGCTGCTGCTGGTTCTGCTGTTCGCCCTGCCGGTGATCTGGCTGGCGGGCTATTTCTTCCCGCCGATCAACCACGATGTCGGCGCGATCCTCGACGTCACCGGGCGCTGGATCGACGGCGAGAAGCTCTACGTCCAGATCATCGACGAGAACCTGCCGCTCACCTTCATCGTCCACGCCCTGCCGGTGCTGACGGCCAAGATCCTGCCCGGCGGCGTGCCGTTCTGGTTCACCGCCTGGGTGGTCGCCGGCATCTTCGCCTCGTTCTACGCCTGCAGCCGGCTGGTACGGCTGGTACCGTCGGCCGACCATGCGCTCACCGAGGCGCTGCTGCCGCCGGTGCTGCTGTTCCTGTTCACCGTGCTGCCCAACGAGCATTTCGGCCAGCGCGAGCACATCATGTTCGTGGCGAGCGCCCCCTACCTGATCGCCTCGATGGCACGCTCCGAGGGCGTGCGGCTGGGCCGGACCGGCGCGATCGCCATCGGCCTAGTCGCCGGCATCTTCTTCGCGATGAAGCCCTACTACCTCGCCATCCCGGCGGCGGTGGAGCTGTTCCTGCTGACCCGCCGCCCTTGGCGCACGACCCTCAGCGATCCGATCCCGTGGGCGATCTTCGCCATGGCGCTCGGCCATCTCGTGCTGATGTACACCGTCTTCTCCGAGTATGGCCGCTTCGTGATGCCGATGGCGCTCGAATCCTACGAGCCAATCGGCGATTCGAGCTGGCAGCAGGTGCTGACCAGCAACGTGATGCTGCCGACCCTGGTGGCGCTGCTGATCTTCGGCGTCTTCGCGATCTTCCTTACCCGGGCGCTGGCGGCGCGCGCGCTGTTGGCGTTCGGCCTCGGGGCAGCGCTGTCGGCGATCGCCCAGGCCAAGGGCTGGCCCTATCACGTGCTGCCGGCTCTATCGGCCGCGATCCTGCTCGCGACCTTCACGCTGTCGCAGACCATCGACCGCTATCTGCCGATCAGCCGCAGCGGCCACCGCCTGCCAGTGGCGGTGATCTCGGCGACGTTGATGGTGCTGCTCTACTTCCAGGCCGCGCTCTACACGCCGCCCTTCTACAAGCAGCGCCAGTACGAGGATTCGATCGGCGGC
>DASXQC010000398.1:0-3700 GCA_036493235.1 Reyranella sp. | reverse complement strand
ACGGAGCGGCGCGAGCACAGGCGTGGTGGCGGCCCAGACGACTGCGCACAGGACCAGGAGCAGTCCTACGATCGGATCGCCGGCACAGTCGAAGAAGACTGCGGCCAGGCAGAAGGCAGCGCCGATAAACTGGTACATGGTGCAGCTCCTCTGAAAGGGGGAGGCGCCTTCTACGGAGTCCTCCGTTTCCCGTAGATGACGCGATTCCGGAATTGCGTTTCGTGCGTTTCACTCGCGCGAAGAAGCGCTAGGCTCGTGGCATGACCACACCACTCGAAGCCCTTCGCCGCATTCAGCCTGTCACAGGCTGGTCCAACGACACTGTGACGGGAGTCACCTTCACCGGTGGCGTCGACCCTACCGTGCCGACGCCGTTCAAGGTCGGCGTCGCGGGTGCGGCGACCATCGCCGCCGCCGGCCTCGCCGCCGCTCAACTCTGGGAACAGCGCTCCGGCCGCAGGCAGCAGGTCGCCGTCGACGTACGCCAGGCGACGGCGTCGATGCGCAGCGGCACCTACATGAAGCTGGGCGACGGCGCGCTGAGCCATGCCCGCAACAGCATCATGGGCACCTACCCGACGAAGGACGGACGCTGGAGCTATCTCCATTGCAACTTCCCCAACCATCGCGCCGTGGCGCTGAAGGTGCTGGGCGTGAGCGAGGAGGACCGCGCCGCCGTCGCCAAGGCGGTGTCGACCTGGAACGCGATCGACCTCGAGGAGGCGATCATCGCCAACAAGGGCGCGGGCGGCATGGTGCGCAGCGCCGAGGAATGGAAGACCCATCCACAGGCGGCCGCAATCGCGTCGCTGCCCCTGCTGGAGATCGAGAAGATCGGTGAGGCGCCGGTGACGCCCTTTCCGAAGGGCGACCGGCCGCTCAGTGGCATCCGGGTTGTCGACATCACCCGAGTCCTTGCTGGTCCCACCTGTGCCCGTACGCTCGCCGAGCATGGCGCGGATGTGATGAAAATCACCGCCGCGCATTTGCCCAATCTTGGTTACCAGGAATGGGACACCGGCCACGGCAAGCTGTCGGCGCAGCTCGACCTGCGCGATCCCGCCCAGTTCGAGAAGCTGCGCGGCCTGATCAGCCAGGCCGACGTCTTCTCGCAGGGCTACCGGCCGGGCACGCTGGGTTCGCGCGGCCTCTCGCCGGAAGAACTCGCCAAGCTGCGGCCGGGTCTCGTGTACGTCTCGCTGTCGGCATTCGGGCATAAGGGTCCCTGGGCGTCGCGCCGCGGTTTCGACACCGTGGTGCAGACGGTCAGTGGCATTACCCTCCGGCAGGGCGCTCTATTCCCCGGCAAGGAACCCGGACCGCAATTCTATCCCCTGTCGGCGATCGACTATTGCACCGGCTACCTGATGGCGATGGGCGCGATGCTGGCGCTGGCCAAGCGCGCGCAGGAGGGCGGCAGTTGGCTGGTGCGCATCTCGCTCGCGCAGGTCGGCAAATGGCTGGTCGATCTCGGCGAGGTGCCGGAGAGCGCGCTCACGGGCATCCCGGCGGAATTCTCGCCCGAGGAGATTGAGGGCTGGTCGATGGTAACCGAGACGCCGAAGGGACCGCTGAAGCATCTCAAGCCGGCGGTGCAGCTTTCGGAGACGCCGGCCCGTTGGGCGCGGCCGTCGGTTCCGCTAGGCTATCACCAGCCTGTCTGGCCGAGCTGACACAGGAGGAGCGCCATGACGACCGCGGCGGAAGGCATGGAACTCACTCGGACCGGCCCCGGCACGCCGATGGGCGAGCTGATGCGCCTCTACTGGATGCCGGCGCTCAAATCCTCCGAGCTCGAACGCGACGGCGCGCCGGTGCGCTTCATGCTGCTGGGCGAGAAGCTGATCGCCTTCCGCGACACCGCCGGCCGCGTCGGCGTGTTCGACCATCGCTGCCCGCACCGCTGCGCCTCGCTGTTCCTCGGCCGAAATGAAGAGGGAGGCATCCGCTGCCTCTATCACGGCTGGAAGTTCGACACGTCGGGCCAGTGCATCGACATGCCGAGCGTGCCGCCGCAGCAGGACTTCAAGCACAAGGTCCATGCCAAGGCGTACCAGGCCGTGGAGCGCGCAGGGGTCGTCTGGGTCTACATGGGGTCGCGCGAGGCACCGCCCCTGCCCGCGTTCCAGATCCTCGATGCGCCGGAGGATGAGATCAACGTCGGCATGATCCAGCGCGATTGCAACTACCTGCAGGCGATCGAGGGCGAGATCGACACCGCGCACTTCGGCTACCTGCATGGCGGCCACGCCGATGTGAGCCGGCTCGACGAGAACGAGCCGTTCTACTTCACCGTCACCAACCGCGCGCCCGAGTTCCACGTCACCGACGCGCCGTGGGGCACGCAGTATGCGGGCTTTCGCTCGGCCGGACAGGGCCGCACCTACTGGCGCTTCTCGAACTTCCTCTTCCCGTTCTGGACGCAGGCGCCCAACGGCGAGTTCGACAGCCACGCCCATGCCCGCGGCTGGGTGCCGATCGACGACAACCACTGCATGTACGTCTTCCTCTGGTGGAAGCGCGCGCGGGCGGCCAACAGCCTGCCGCAGCCCGCCTATAAGGACGGCACGCCGATCGGCGGCACCGGCCGCGGCAACAGGCTGCTGCCCAACACCACCGGCTGGATGGGCCGCTGGCGCATGGCCGACAGCGAGGCCAACGACTGGGGCATGGACCGCGAGGCGCAGCGCAACAACGCGATCTACAGCGGTATCGACGGCATCCACCTGCAGGACCAGGCGATCACCGAGAGCATGGGCCCGATCGTCGACCACACGTTCGAGCACCTCGGCCCCTCGGACCAGATGATCACCCGCACCCGGCGGTGCCTGCTGCGGGCATCGCGCGCCCTGCGCGAAGGCGGCACCCTGCCGCCGGGCATCGAAGACGGCAGCGTCTATCACGGCGCGCGCAGCGGCTATTTCGTCAGCGACGACCAGCGCGAATGGCAAGAGGTCTACAAGCACCGCCTCGCCGCCGCGCTGCATCCGGCGCAGGAGCCGGCGAGAGCGGCGGAATAGTCTTCCGCTGGGGGCGCGCCACTCCAGTGGCGCGTCATGCTCACGCGGAAGACGAAGACGCGCCACTGGAATGGCGCGCCCCCAGCGGAAGAACAACTACGCCCGGTTCACTGCGCGGCAGCGGCATTTGTCGACCTGGTGCAGCTCGACCATGTTGCCGCAAGGATCGTTCATGAAGAGTTGGGTCGAATCGGGGCTGACCAGCCCCTCGATCACCCAGTAGTGCACGCCCATCTTCTCGAGTTCCCGACGGGTCGCGACGATGTCCTTCACCGCGAAGGCGATGTGCGGCCGGGTCGGGTCCTCGCCCGGACCTTTGGCGACCGGCGAGGGCTGCGCGCCGCCGATCAGGTGGATCTGGCCGACCGCGCCGACATTGATCCAGGCGCCGGGAATGCCGGGAATTGTCGGACGGCCAGTGTCGTGACCGAGGCCGAGCACGTCGTTGTAGAAAGTCTTGGTGTCGTCGAGCTTCTCGGCGCCAGTGTCGATGCGCACGCCGGTGTGATGGATCTCCAGGATCTCGATCGCCATGGCTTCCCTCCGTGGTCCTTGATGTTGCGGCGATCCTAGCCACAGGATGCCACCATGGCGAGACGACACCTCAACGGCGACGGACGGCGGGCACGCATCGGCATCGTGGTGCCGAGCGTCAACACGGTGATGGAGCCGTGGGCGCA
>DASXQC010000397.1:0-6020 GCA_036493235.1 Reyranella sp. | reverse complement strand
TACGAGCGCGGCAAGGGCGTGGCGAAGAGCGACGTGCAGGCGCTCAAGTGGGCCATCCTCGCCTCCACCGACGATGGCGAGTACGAGCAGGAGCTGTTCGACCGTGCCAAGCGGCTGAGCAAGGAGCTGTCTGAGCGCATGCCGTCCGACCAGGTCGAAGAGGCCGAGCGCACCGCCCGCCTCTGGCGGGCAAACCGCAGCAAGAAGTAGCGTTCATTGGACCGCGCGCATCCTGCGCGCTCATGATTCTGAGCGAGCTGGAAGCTCGCGGTCCGATGAACCTATTCGACCTTCGCGCCGGAGGCCTTGATGACCGGGGCGAGCTTCTTCTCGTCGGCGACGCGATAGGCGCCGGTGTCCTTCGGGTTCATCCAGAACGCCGTCGCGCCCTGCTGCTCGAACGCCTTCTTCACGCGCGGGCTGTCGAGTGCCTTCCTGGCGAGCTCGGCACACTTCTCGACCATCGCCGGCGGCAGGCCGGCCGGGCCGCAGATGCCGCCCCACGAGGTGATCTCGAAGCCGGGCAAGGTCTCGCCCATGGTCGGGATGTCGGGCACCGCGGGATGGCGCTCCTTCGACGTCACCGCGACGCCGCGCACCTTGCCGCCGCGCATCAGGTTGAGCGGACCGGGGATGTTGTCCCACATCATGTCGACCTGGTTGGCGAGCAGGTCCTGATAGGCTGGCGCGCTGCCCTTGTAGGGCACGTGCAGCAGGTTCACGCCGGCCAGCGCCTTGAACATCTCGCCGGTGATGTGCGGCGTGGTGCCGGCGCCCGACGAGGCGAACGAGTACTTGCCGGGACTGGCCTTGGCGAGCGCGACCAGGTCGGCCACGGTTTTCACCGGCAGGTCGAGCCGCACCATCAGCATGTTGCACACCGACCACAGCATGGCGATCGGCGTGAAGTCCTTCTCGACGTCGAACGACAGCTTGGCGTAGAGCGTCGGCGCGATCGACTGCGAGGCGACGGTGTAGAGGCCGATCGTGTAGCCGTCGGGCGCCGACTTGGCGATCACGTCGGTGCCGATATTGCCGCCCGAGCCCGCCTTGTTCTCGACGATGAACTGCTGGCCGGTCAGCTCGGCGAGCTCGTTGCAGACGATGCGGGACAGCGTGTCGGTCGGCCCGCCCGGCGGAAAGACGTTGACGTAGCGCACCGGCTTGTTGGGCCAGTCGTCGGCCGCCCGCGCGATTCCCGATGCCAGGAACGGAGCTGCCGTCAGCGCCAACGCGCGGCGGCGGGACAATGAAACTCGACCACGAACCATCAGACAAAACCTCCACTCACTTTTCATTCTTTGTGCACTGTAGCCGCAAAGGCGCGCGCGGCCCAAGAATTCCCTCTATGCTGGGCGACGGAGGAAAGCCCCATGGAATTCGGCATGTTCCACGAGTTTCAGCGTCTGCCCGGCGCGACCGACGCCTCGGCCTTCGCTGATTCGTTCGCCCAGATCGACGAAGCCGAACGGCTCGGGCTCGACGCTATGTGGCTCGCGGAGCTGCACTTCAATCCCGAGCGCTCGGTGCTGGGTGCGCCGCTGGTCCTCGCCGCCGCGATCGCCGCGCGGACGAAGAAGATGAAGATCGGCACGGCGGTGACGGTGCTGCCGCTCTGCCATCCGCTGCGCCTCGCCGAGGAAATCGCCACCATCGATCATCTCGCCAACGGAAGGCTGATCTTCGGCGCCGGTCGCTCGGGCTTCGCGCACACCTACAAGACCTACGGCGTCGACTACGGCGAGAGCCGCGAGCGCTTCGCCGAGACTCTCACGATCGTCAAACGCGCCTTCACCGAGGAGCGCTTCAGCCACAAGGGCAAGTACTTCAGCTACGACAATGTCCGCCTCTCGCCGCGGCCCGTGCAGCAGCCGTGGCCCGAGATCCGCGTCGCCGCTGCCAGTCCCGACACCTACGAGGAGATGGGCACGATGGGGCACGCGATCTTCGTCGCGGCGCGCACCGGCAACCTTTCCGAGCTTGGCCCGATGGTGAAGATCTACCAGGCGGCGTGGAAGGCGGCGGGCCATCCCGGCAAGGGCGGCGTCTTCCTGCGCGTGCCGGTCTATGTCGCCGACACCGAGGAGGCGGCGCGCGAGGAGCCGCGCGAGAGCATCCTCCACCTGCTGCGCACCATCGGCAGCCGGCTCGCCGAATCGGCCAAGCTCGACAGTGCGCGCGCGATCGAGAAGCGCGGCGAGCGCGGCGCCAAGATGGTGTCGATCGAATACGACGAGGTGCTGCGCGAGCGCATGATCGTCGGCACGCCCCCGCAGGTGGTCGATCGCCTCAAGGAGATCCAGGAGGTGCTGGGGCTCGACGGCATCCTGGCCGAGCTTAATCCCGGTAGCCTGATCCCGCACCCGCAGGTGATGACGGCGCTCCGTCTGCTCTGCGAGCAGGTGATTCCGGCTTTCAAATAGACGCAACGGAGGCAGGGGGCGGCCGTTACCTACGGATACCGCCACCATGGAGCCCCCGATGTACAAGATTATCTTCGTGATCGGCCTGGCTGCAGGCCTCGCCGCCTGTGGCAACCAGGGCTACGGCCCGACCGATTCCTACAGCGCCCGCTACGGCAGCAATGCGACGGCGTCGACCGCCGCCTCGAACAACGGCTCGTCCTCGACCAGCGTCGAGGCGCAGCGGCAGAAGATCTACAATAAGTACGAATAGATCGTTCTGTTTCTTCCTTCTTCCTCCTCCCCCGTATGACGGGGGAGGAATCTGATTTCAGACAAGCCTACTGATCGCGCGTGTAGTTCACCGGCACGATGAAGGTCTGCGTCCCGCCGCTGGCGAGCCCGGGCGGCAGCGGCGGAAAGGGCGAGGCCTGGCGGATGGTGTCGACGACCGCGGTGTCGAGCGTGGTCGAGCCGCTCGACTTCAGCAGCGCGACATCGAGCACGCCGCCGTTGCTGGAGCAAGAACGTCAGGGTGAGCGCCGGGGGCCGCCACGATGAGCGATCAATCGGTGATCTATCGGTGAGAGTCGTGCGGCGCGCTGCGCCGTCGAAGAACCGCTGTCAAAAAACCGCCGCCGTCAGAAAACCTTCGTCACTGACATGAAGAACCGTCCCTCGCAGGCGCGGGTGAAGCCGCAGTGCTCGGACTCGATGTCGGTGTCGGTGTACGCAAACGTGATGTCGACTCCGAGCGGAACGGCTGACACCACCAGGCCGATTTGCCAGTACCACCAGTCGTTGCGCGGCAGGTTGAACACGTCGCTCTTCTCGATCCAGACATTGCCGAGCGAGCCGTAGACCTTCAGCCCCATTCCCTCCGGCAGCGGCAGGAAGTTGAGCGGCACGGTGACGAGGCCGCGCTTGTTCCACTCCTTGCCGCCATGGAGGGTCGTGTCGGGGCTGTAGCGCAGGCGCCCCTCCACGATCAGCGGGCCGAAGTCGTAGGCAGCCTTGAGCGACCACTCCCCCCACTCCTCGGCGGCATCGGCGGGATAGGTCGGATAGACGTAGCGGACATAGCCGAGGTCGAAGTTCAGCCGCTTGTCGAGCAGGCCGAGCTTGACGCCGACGCCGAGGTCGACCTCGGCGCCCGGCCCGACGTCCGGGAAGCTGACGTTGCCGATGCTTGCGGTCGTGTAGACGCGCAGCGGCGGGCCGTTGGCCAGCAGGTAGGGCGAATGCCAGTCGAACTGGGCCTGGAATGCCGGCCCGTTCTGGGTGCTGGAGATACCCGACTGGGCGTAGTCGGTGGCGATGGTGAAGCTCGCATGGAAATCGCCGCCGAACGGGCCGGTCCAGCGCGGCGGCGGGGATTCGGCCAGCGCGGGAGGGACGCAAAAGGCCCAGAGCGCAGCGGCACCGGCGGCGAGGGGTAAGCGGTACACAATCGGACGATAAGGGCCGAACGGGAAAGGGGCCAGTGAGCGAAATCCCGCAGCACCGGCCCGGACGGCCGGCAACGGATGCCGTGGCAAGGCGTTGACCCCGAAAGCGAGGGTGTTTGCCATGTCGCTCAAGGGATCGTCTCTGATTGCGGTCGTAGCTGCGACAGGACTGGTCATTGCCCTGAACGGGCCGGCCGCCGCGGCCGGCAAGTGCCTCGACCAGGTCCGTGACCTGGCCGCCCGGCACGGCACCCCGAGCAAGCCGCCGACCGCGGCGCCGGACAAGAAGTCGGATATCACGACGCAGGATCTCGCCCGCTCCGGCGGCGTGATCAAGCCGCCGCCGGTCGACGACAAGTCGGTCATCACGCCCGCGCCCAATACACGCGACGCCATGCCGACGGTGCCGGATGTCGGCGCGCAGGCGCTCAAGCAGGAACCGGCCGCCGACCGCACCAAGCTGCAGGCCGCCCTGACCGCCGCGCGCGCGCAGGCGGAGGCGGGCGACGAAAAGGGGTGTCAGGAAGCGCTGGAGCGGGCGCGGACGCTGGCCGACCGGTCGGAGTCGAAGTAGAGACCACGCGAAGATTCGAGGCCGGAGACCGACGACATGCTGAAGTGGGCGCTGATCTTCTTCCTGATTTCCATCGTCGCCGGCATTTTCGGCTTCACCAACATTGCCGCCGGTGCGCGAACGATCTCGCGCGTGCTGTTCGTCATCGCGCTCATAATTGCGGTGGTGTTTCTGGTCATCCTGTTCATGGCCGGCGGCTGGTGGTGACCTGACACCTCGGGACATGGAGCTTCAAAGATCAGGCATCCTGGGGCGTTGCCCAACCATATCGCGCTCGGCGCTGAGGGCGCTTACCTTCGACTCTAAGACATAAAGGTGCGCACGACATCGACTGCTTCAGCGAGGCCAGTACGTTGTATGCTGATCCCCGCCGGGAACGCGCTTAGCAGCCGTGACGGCAGCCTAGAGTCCAGCATCACGAAAACGCCGCGGTCGTCAGCCCGGCGGATGAGTCGGCCGTAGGCCTGCTTGAGTCGCAGGCGCGCCAGCATGTCGTCGTAGGCGTTGTTGCCGGCGCCGGCCGCTTTCCATGCGGCCTTGCGGGCGCGGTGGAGGATGTCGGGGCGGGGCCAGGGGACGCGGTCGAAGACGATGAGGCGCAGGCTGCGGCCGGGGACGTCGACGCCGTCGCGCACGGCGTCGGTGCCGAGCAGGCAGGAGTGCTCCTCAGCGCGGAAGATGTCGACCAGGGTCGCCGCGTCCATGCCGCCGACATGCTGGGCGTAGAGCGGGAGATTGGCTTCCTCGAGCGCCGGGGCGATGCGCTGGTGAACCGCGCGCAGGCGGCCGATCGCGGTGAACAGGCCGAGGGCGCCGCCGCCCGATGCCAGGAACAACTCGCGGTAGGCGGCCGCGACCTGGTCGGTGTCATCGCGCGGGACGTCCTTCACGATCAAGACGCGGGTGGCGTTGGCGTAGTCGAACGGCGAGGCCATCGCCGCGCGCATCGCGGGGGCGAGGAGGTGGCGGGTGCCGGTGCGGGCTTCGGCTGCGAACCAGTCGGCGGGTGTCGTCTTGCCAGACCGCGGGCGTCCCGCCCGCTCTTCTTCTTGATCAGGAGCGGGCGGGACGCCCGCGGTCCCGGAAGAGGAAGAAGGCTCCGGGTCGTCGTTGGCGGCGTTGGGGACGCCGAGACTGTCGCGCAACGTCGCGGACGTGATCACCGCGCCATGCGCGGGCTTGATCACGCTGTTCACGAAGGGCTCGGTCGGGTCGAGATAGTGGCGGAACATGCCGACGTCGTGCTCGCGGTTCTGGCTGCGCTCGATCGCAAACCAGTCGACGAAGGCGGGATCGGCGTCGTTGTGCAGGCCGCGCAGCATCGCCCGCCATGCCTCGAGCGTCACCTCGCAGCGGTTGGTGAGCGAGCGCATCACGCCCTCGATGCGGCCGCGCTGCCCGCTGTCGAGCTTGTCGGCGTCGCCTTCGAGCTTGGCCTTCAACGCGGTCTTCAGGCGCCGCACCGGCAGCACCATCTGCTCGAACAGCGTTGCGAGCTGGTCGGCCGCCTCGATCAGGCCCGGGTTGAGCGGGCGGATGTCGCATTCCATGCCGAAGCCCTGGTCCTCGCCCGCGGCGCGCGCCCGCACCTGCACG
>DASXQC010000396.1:0-2193 GCA_036493235.1 Reyranella sp. | reverse complement strand
GATCCGCACGCCTTCCGCTCCGGCCGCAGCTGCGCGGCCTGGCTCGGCCTGACGCCGAAAGACCGTTCGACTGCCGGCAAGCAGCGGCTCGGCGGCATCACCCGGGCCGGCGACGAAAGCCTGCGTGCCACCCTGGTGCTTGGCGCGACCGCCTACCTCCGACACGTCAGGAGCGGGCGCATCGCTGCCACCCCATGGCTGGCCGGCATGCTCGCACGCAAGCCGCCCAAGCTGGTCGCAGTGGCCTTGGCCAACAAGACCGCCCGCATCGCCTGGAAGCTGATGATCAGCGGCGAACGATACGACCGGGCGCATCAGTCGACTCGCGAGGGGCTCGACGCTTCGCGATATGGCGGGCTACGCGCCGAGCCCCTCACGGCAGGGGGCGTTGAAGCTGCCGCCTAAGGATCTTCAGCGCACCGCGTTCATGGCGCACTGAGGCCAGGCCTGCTCGAGCAGCATCAGGTGGTGTGATCAAGGCGTTCAAAGACCTGGGACAATCCGTCGGACCGCGCGGCCTCCAAGCCGAATGTCCGTTAGGAGCCCTGGTTGCGGATACCATCTTGGAGTGCGGTCGGCTGGCCGTACGTCAAAACCGGACATACGACCGCACGTGCCTGCGTCACATACTCAGAAAGCTCTTGCAGACAGGGGGCCGTCCACATACGCGGTCCGGAAAGGAAGACATCAGAACGGGATAGCCACCAGCGTGTCGAAGCGGCGGCTGTCGCACACCACGATGCGCTGGCTGAAGCGCAGCGCGCCCGACGCATCGGGCTTGACCTTGTCGCGGTAGCAGCCGGTCGCGAAAACGTCCATCTGGCCCTCGCGCATGATACGCACGATCAGGAACGGCGTCTCGACCTCGGCCTCGCCGCCCGTCTCGCCGAGCACGACCGGCAGGCCGACGATGTGGCGATAGCGCTGGCTCTCGTAGATGTTGACCTTGCGCAGCGAGGAGACGCGATCCTCCAGCATGCCGCGCGTGTCGGCGTAGATCAGGCCGCCCTCGAAGCCCTTGGCGACATTGTCGGCCGTGGTCAGCTTGTAGAGGCAGGGATCGTGGAACAGCGTCGGCCATTCCTCGAGCCGGTCGGTGTCGATGACGCGCGCATAGACGGCGTTCAACTCGACGATACGCGCGAGATCCATCGAACGCGCAGCCCTCAGTAGCCCATGTGTCGGCGGTAGGCCTTCCAGAAGCCGCGCACCGAGGCTTCGGTCGCGCGTGTCTCCTGGCTCTCGGCGGTACTGCCGCCCATCTGGATCACCGACACGTGGTCGGAAGCCGCGAGCGTGCCACGCTGCACGAAGCCGCCGACGCAACCGTCCTCCATCGAGATGAAGCCGGCCGGTCCGACCAGGTTCTGCTGCTTCAGCCGCCGCCGGTTCATCTCCGGTGTGTCGTCCTCGAAGCCGAAGTAGGTCCAGACTAGGTCCATCTTGCCGACGCCGCGCGGCACGACCTGGCGCACCGCCAGGCAATTGTGGATCTGCTGCAGGATGAAGCCGGGGAAGACCGACAGGATCTGAAGCTGGATGTGGTCGCCGAACTCTTCGACCGAATCGAGCACGCTGGGATCGGCGAGGTCGAACTTGCCGACCTGGTCGGTGCGGATCTGCTGTGCCGCGTAGGCGCCGACATTGGTGCCCTCCGACACGCCGACCGTGTAGCTCGAATGGTTGCCGCCGTCGGGGCTGACCAGCACACCGCCGCCCTGGGTCAGGCGCGAGATGCGGAAAGTGGTCAGGAAGGTATGCAGCAGGCTCGCGTGATAGGTGTCCTTGACGTTCTCGACATAGAGCTTCCAGTTGTTGGGCAGCGGCTGCACGAAGCGGCCCATCACCCGGATCGGCCGGTTGAGCACGCGCTTCAGGCGGCCCAGCACCTCAGCTCCGATATACTCCTCGATCGGCGGCACGTCGGCCGAGAGCGTCGCGAACACCAGGCCGCACAGCGTCGTGGTGCGGAGCTTGCGCGGGCTGAAGCGGTCGCGGTTGAAGTCGGGCGGCATGCCGCCCTTGCCGTTGATGCCACGCTCGAAGGCGATTCCCTTCAGGTTGCCGCAGAGGTCGTAGCTCCAGGCGTGGTAGACGCACTTGAAGTTGTTCTGGACGTTGCCGCCGTCGTCGAAGGCGATCAGCGCGCCGCGATGGGCGCAGCGGTTCTCGAAGCAGTTGATCGAGCCGTCG
>DASXQC010000395.1:0-3170 GCA_036493235.1 Reyranella sp. | reverse complement strand
TCGACATCACCGCGCCGCTCGGCAGCGTCCTCAACTGCACCGCACCGGCGGCAGTCAACGGCCGGCTGCAGACCTGCCAGCGCGTCGCCGACATGATCCTGGGCGCGCTGGCGCAGGCGGTGCCGGAGCGGGTGATGGCGTGCTCCAACTCGGCCTGCACCGTCGCCTACTTCATCGGCAAGAAACCAGAGGATGGCTCGACTTGGGTCTATCTCGAGACGATCGGCGGCGGCAGCGGCGCGCGCTCGCTGAAGGACGGGCTGGACGGCGTGCATGTCCACACCACGAACACCTCGAACCTGCCGGTCGAGGCGCTGGAGATCGAGTATCCGCTGATCCTGATGCGCTACGAGCTGGTCGCAGACTCGGGCGGCGTCGGCCGCCAGCGCGGCGGCATGGGTTTGCGACGCGTCTACCAGGCGACGCATGACTGCCGCGTGCGCGTCGACCTCACGCGCCAGCTCTCGCAGAGCTGGGGCCTGTTTGGCGGCGGGCCCGGCGCGCATGGCAGCGTCGAGGGCGGGCCGGGCGTCGTGTTCGACGGCGACCAGGCAGTGCTGAAGGCCGGCCAGTGGTTCGCCCTGGTGACGCCGGGCGCGGGCGGCTACGGACCGCCGGGTGAGCGCACGCCCGAAGCAGTGGCGCGCGACCTCGCGGAAGGCGTGATCACGCCCGCGATGGCGTCCCATGCCTACGGGCATTCAGGCGAGTAGTCATCGGCATCAGGATACGCTATCGCTTGGGCGTTCCCGGGGGATGCGTCATGTCGATTCGTCGCGTTACAGGCCTGTTTGCTCTGTCGCTGTGTGCCGCAACGCTCGCCGGCTGCAAGCCCGAGAACAAGTTCGTGGCGCCCCCCCCGTCTGAAGTGAGCGTCGCCAAGCCGTTGCAGCAGAACGTGCGGCCGTTCGTCGAGCTGACCGGCAATACGGCCGCCATCGCCACCGTCGACCTGGTCGCCCGGGTCGAGGGCTTCCTCGACAGCATCGACTACACCGACGGCACCTTCGTGAAGAAGGGCGATCCGCTGTTCCAGATCGAGCCCGTCACCTATGACGCCAAGGTCAAGCAGGCCGACGCCGATCTCGCATCGGCCAAGGCGATGCTGTTCCAGGCCCAGGCCGAGTTCGTCCGTCAGGAAACCTTGCTGAAGCAGAACGTGTCGGCGCAGAACACATACGACCAGGCCAAGGCCAAGCGCGATTCGGCACAGGCCAGTGTCGAGAACAACCAAGCCAACCTCGTCATCGCCCAGACCAACCTCGGCTACACCAAGGTCACCGCGCCGTTCGACGGCATCGTCACCAACCACCTGGTGTCGGTCGGCGAGTTGGTCGGCCAGTCGACTGCGACCAAGCTCGCGACCGTCATCAAGCTCGACCCGATCTACGTGAACTTCAACATGAACGAGCAGCAGGTGCTGGACATCCGCGCCAAGCTGCGCGCGGCCGGGGTCAATCCCGCGGAGGACATCAAGCGTGTGCCGATCGAGATCGGGCTGATGACCGAGGAAGGTTACCCGCACAAGGGCCACCTCGACTATGTCTCGCCCTCGCTCGACACGACGACCGGCACGATCCTGGTCCGCGGCATCTTCGACAATTCCACCCGCGCCCTGCTGCCGGGCTTCTTCGTGCGCGTGCGCGTGCCGACAGATGTCACCGACAAGTCGGCGCTTCTCGTGCCCGACCGTGTTCTCGCCGAGGACCAGGCTGGCAAATACCTCCTGGTCGTCGGCAAGGATGACGTCGTCGAACAGCGCCGCGTCACCGCCGGCATACTGCTGCCCGGCGGGCTGCGCGCAGTCGTGAGCGGGCTGAAGCCGGACGACCGGGTCGTGGTGAGCACCAACGGCCGAGCGATCCCGGGGCGCAAGGTCACGCCCAGGGAGACCACTCTCCAGGCGCCCCAGAGCCCTGCCCAAAGTCCGGCCCCAAGCCCGGCCCAAAATCCGGCCAAGTAGGCGCCGGCCATGATCTCGAAGTTCTTCATCGACCGGCCGGTACTGTCCAATGTGCTGGCGATCGTCATCGTCCTGATCGGCGCGGTCTCCGCCTTCAGTCTGCCGATCGCGCAGTATCCCAACATCGTGCCGCCGACCGTGTCGGTGACCACCAACTATCCCGGCGCGTCGGCGTTGACGGTCGTGAACCAGGTGGCGCTGCCGGTCGAGCTGCAAGTCAACGGCGTCGAAGGCATGATCTACATGCAGTCGACCAGCACCGACACCGGCAACTACACGCTCACCGTCACCTTCCAGATCGGCACCGATCTCGATTTCGCACAGGTGCTGGTGCAGAACCGTGTCAGTGCCGCGCTGGCTTCGCTGCCGCAGGCGGTGCAGGCGCAGGGCCTGACGGTGCAGAAGAAGTCGACCTCGATCCTTGAGATCGTCTCGCTGTTCGCGTCGAAGGGGCAGTATGACGCCCTCTATCTCAGCAACTACGCCACCATCAACCTAGTCAACGAGCTCGCGCGCGTGCCGGGCGTCGGCAGCGTCGGCGTGCTGGGCGTCGGCAAGTACTCGATGCGCATCTGGATGGACCCGCAGAAGCTCTACAGCTTCGGCCTGGCCGCCTCCGACGTGATCCAGGTCATCCAGGCGCAGAGCCAGTCGGTGACCGCGGGCCAGGTCGGCACGCCGCCGGCCGGCCGCGACCAGAGCTTCCAGTACACTGTCGACATCCAGGGCCAGCTCGACGAGCCTGGCCAGTTCGGCGATATCATCGTCAAAAGCATGCCGGGCAACGGCGGCCGCATCGTGCGCCTGAAGGATGTCGCCCGAATCGAGCTCGGCGCCCAGACCTACGCCCAGGACTTCAAAGTCGACGGCAAGCCGGCCGCAGGCCTGGCGATCTACCAGACGCCCGAGGCCAACGCGCTGGGCGTCGCGACCGCGGTCGAGAAGAAGATGGAGGAACTGAAGAAGGCCTTCCCCGAGGGCCTCGAATACAGCACGCCCTTCGACACCACCGCCTTCGTGAAGACCTCGATCCACGAGGTGTTCATGACCCTGTTCGAGGCCGGCATCCTGGTGCTGGTGGTGATCGTGATCTTCCTGCAGGACTGGCGCGCGACCCTGGTGCCGGCGACGACCATCCCGGTCACCATCATCGGCGCCTTCGCGGCGATGGCAGCGCTCGGCTTCACCATCAACCTGTCGACCCTGT
>DASXQC010000394.1:0-7722 GCA_036493235.1 Reyranella sp. | reverse complement strand
TGGTTGATCACCAGGAAGCGGTCGCCCAGCGCCTGCTGCAGCCGGTCGGTCCAGGTCTCGCCGTCGCTCAGCGCGATGTCGTAGGTGCTGGAGCCACCGAAGGCAGCGATGACCGTGCGCTCCGCCAGCTCGCGCGCGGTCGGCTCGCGCCCGCGCGTGCCTTGCGAGGTGTGATGGATGCGCACGCCATTGCTGCTCACCATGTCGAGCGACGGGATCGGCACGGCCTGCAGCAGTACGTGCCAGGCGAAGCGCTGCGGATCGCTGACATTGTCCGGCAGCAGGCGTGTGGTGATGCCGAGGCCGAGCTCGATCGCCGCCAGCGCCAGCAGCGCCATGGCGAGCTTCGTCCAGCGCAACGCGACCAGCGCCGCCAGCACCAGCCCGACCAGGTAGAAGAAATAGGTGGCGCGCAGGGTGCCGGGCCTGAGCTCGCCGGCATGCCACAAAACCAGCGCCAGCACGCCGGTCGCCAGCAGCACGATCACCGCCACCAGCGCCAGCAGGGTGCGCTCGAAGCGGTACGGCCGCGCCAGCCCGAAATGATCCAGAACCCAACGCATCCCGCGTCGTCTTAGCACGGCCGGCAGTGCTATAGAGCAGCCGTGAAGATCGAGCCCCGCCAGGTCGATGCGTTCCTGAAGAAGCCGGACCCCAAGATCCGTGGCGTGCTGGTCTATGGCAATGACGACGGGCTTGTGGCCGAGCGGGCCGCGCAGCTCGCGCGCACGGTGTGCGAGGACCTCAAGGACCCGTTCCGGGTGGTCGATATCGCCGGCGACGCGCTGAAGGGCGACCCGGCGCGGCTTGCCGACGAATTCGGGGCGATGTCGTTGATCGGCGGCCGCCGGGTGATCCGCGTGCGGCCGGCCGGTGAGGAATCGGTCGCGGCGTTCGAGAACCTGGCCAGCGCCAGTGCCGGCGATGCGCTGATCGTGCTGGAGGCTGGCAACCTCACGCCGCGCTCGAGCCTGCGCACCCTGGCCGAGACCGAAGCCAACCTGGCCGCGCTGCCCTGCTATGCCGACAACGCCGAAGACCTCGAGCGCCTGGTCGCGGGCGCGGCGCGCACCGAGGGCTTCGTGGTGGAAGAAGATGCACTCTCCTGGATAGTAGAGCGATTGGGCGGCGACCGCGGGCAAAGCCGCAGCGAGATCGACAAGCTGCTGCTCTACAAAGCCGACGATCCCGACAAGACGATCACCTTGGCCGATGCGGCCGCGGTGCTGGGCGACACCTCGGCGATGGACATCGACGATGTGGTCGGCGCGACCTTCGACGGCGACCTCAGGACGCTCGATCGGGCGCTCGATCGCGTGTTCGCCGAGGGCGGCAATGCGGTGCAGCTGGTGCGCGCCCTGCAGCGCCATGCCGACCAGCTCCATCTAGTGTCGGGCCACGCCAAGAGCGGCAACTTCGAGGCGGCGATGTTCAAGGCGCGCAGCCTGCCGCGCGGCGGCCCAGTGCGGCGACGGTTCGAGAACCATCTCCGGCGCTGGCCATTGCCGCGCCTCGGCAACGCCCTCATCCGCATCCTCGACGCCGAGCTCGAGTGCAAGACGACCGGCTATCCCGACCAGGCGATCGCCCGACGGCTCTGCCTCGCCCTCGCCCGCGCCGCCGCACCCGCCCGCCGGTAGGTTACGAGACGACGGGCACGTCGAAGCTTACCGGCAGTTCGCCGCGGCGGTGGCGCTCCATCATCTGCAGATGCAGATAGGCCTGCTCGACATGGCGCCGCGCCACGCGTCGAGCCGCTCGGACCCTAAAAGGGGGTCAGCCGAGACGCTGCAAATCGAACCAATGGAAGTTGGTGCCCTGGAAGTCGAAGTCCAGGAGGGTCCGCCATTTCTCCGGCACAAGGCGCTGGCGCAGCTTGTCGAGGTCGTACCATTCCGACCATGGCGTGCGCTCGCCGTCGGTCATGGCGCCCCACGTCTCGAACGCCGGCCGGCCTTCCTTTTCCCAACGCGTCCGCTTCAGCAGGTCGAGATTGGACGGCGCGATATCGGCGAAGGTCCAGCGCGCGCCGGTCATCGCGAACCGCATGCCGTCCAGCCCCAGCCCCGAGCCGACATCCATCGTGTGGCGGTCGCGCAAGAAGTCGCGGTAGAGCGGCTGCAGGAAGCCAAGCGGGGAAGCGTCGCGGCGCACCGCCATGTCGTCCCAGAAGACGAGCAGCTCGCCGTCGGACTGGTTGACCAGGTCGGTAGTGAAGCGCCGCAGGGCCTCGTCGTTGCCGCCGGGGACCTCGTGCCACTTCTCGCGATATTTCTGAAGGTTCATGCCGCCCTGTGTCAGCGGGAACCCTCGCCGCGGCTAACGCTTCTTGCCGGCGCTGCCGTCGGTCAGCGGGATCGCTGCCTCTTCCGTCAGGATCAGGAAGGTGAAGCTCTCCTCGATGTAGAGCCGCACCGTCTCGGTGTTGTGTTCGAGGTAGCCGATCGAGAAGTCCTGGCCGACCGACAGCTCGAAGTCGCCGCCGCGCTGGGAGATCACCAGGCCGCCATCAATGCCCGGCGCCCACACGACGTCGCCGTCGATCAGGCGCTTGACGTGATTGAGGATCGGGTAGCCCTGGTCGGTGCGGGCCGAGAGATCGCGATAGAGCTGGTCGTTCAGCACCACCGAGAAGGGACCCTCGATGCCATCGTCGCGCATCTTGGTCAGCGCGGTCGCCACGGCGAGCGGATAGTCGGCATGGGTGGCGCCGAGCGGCACGCCCGCGCCGGCGCGCTTCTCGCAGATGCCGACGATGTGCGCGGCCTTGTAGCCGTGGAAGATCGAGCGATCCTCGGCGATCGCGATCTGGCGCGCTGCCGCGGTCACGTTATCGAGGTCGGGATCGCGCGCGCCGCGGTCGATCGCGTCCAGTTCGGCGCGGCTCATCTCGAACGGGATGCGCAGCTCGACCAGCGGCTGGATGCGGCGCAGGCGCGCCTGTGTGTCGGCGGCACCAGGCGGCGAGGCGATCGGATCGGCGCGGCCCAGCTCGACGTCCGAAGCGTTCCAGCCCAGCGGGCCCTTGAAGTCGACGACGCGGCGCGCCGCCAGCAGCGCGCGCAGGGTGCGGCTCGCCTCCTTCTCGATCTCTTCCCAACCGGCCGGCGTGATCGGCGCTCTTTCACGGAATAAATGGTTCATTTCGAGACTCCCGTGCCACGCAGGCTGCCGATACCGAGGCTGCCGTCCGCCACCGACGTATTACTTTCACCATTTTGGCCGCCACCGCCACCGTCCTCGCCATGGATCATCTCGGCTTCGATGCCGGCGATCGGGCTGTCAGTGAACAGGAAGGTCTTGAGGTGCTCGGCAAACTTGGAATCGTTGCGCCGGATCCATTCCAGCGCCATCGCCGCGTGCTCCTTCTCCTCGTCGCGATTGTGCTCGAGGATCGCGCGCAGCGACGGATCGGCGGTGGCCTTGGCGCGCTGGTTGTACCAGTCGACCGCTTCCAGCTCCTCCATCAGCGAGACGATCGCCCGATGGGTGTCGATCACCTTCGCGCCGAGGGTCTCTGCATTTTCGTGAAGCGCTTCACTGGACATCCGTCCGCCTCCCGTACTCGGACGAACAAATAGCCCGGCCGTCCGTGCGGATGAACGCACGAAATTTGGAGAAGTTCCATAGACCTAGGTTTCAGTCGTCAGGCGGCACAAACATGTACCCCGCCCCGCGAACCGTACGGATCGAGGTCGGCCGCGCCGGATCGACCTCGATCTTGCGGCGGATGCGCAGGATTCGGATGTCGATCGCCCGGTCGAACGCCTCCATCTCGCGATGGCTGGTGGTCTCCAGCAGCCAATCGCGGCTGAGCGGCCGGTTGGGATTCTCGGCGAACAGCTTCAGCAGCTCGAACTCGCCCGCGCGCAACGGCACGTCCTCCCCGCTGAGCGCAGTCATGCGCCGGCCACCCAGATCGAGCAGGCACTTGCCCATGCGCACGCGCTCGCGCGGCGTGGCGGCTTCCGCACCGCCGGCGCGGCGCAGCACCGCCTTGATGCGTGCGAGCAGGGCGCGCGCCTCGTAGGGCTTGGCGATGTAGTCGTCGGCACCGGTCTCGAGGCCGACCACCTGGTCGACCGTATCGTCGCTCGCCGTCACCATGATGATACCGACGCGGCGGCTGCGTTCGCGCAGGTAGCGCGCCAGCGAGAAGCCGTCCTCCCCGCCGGGCAGGCGCAGGTCGAGCAGCACCAGCGCCGGTGGATCCTTCTCGACCAGCTTGCGCAGCGCGGCGCCCGAGTCGACACCGGTCGCGCGGAAACCCTTGTCGTCGAGAAAATCTACCATCGTTTCGCGTTGAAACTGCTCGTCTTCGACAACGATGACGTGCGGACGGGAATCTTTGGGCTTGGCTACTGCCATGTCCCATCCTGCCTAGCGCGGGCGTCAATCTCAAGAATGTGCATATCCGCACACACAAAAGAAGACGGCGCCCCGAAGGGCGCCGTCCTGTACGACCGAGGTGTTGGGAGGGCTCGGCCGTGTCGCGTCGGTGGTGTGAGGCCGACGCTTGGGGAGGAATGACTTTGACAAAGGGACCCTAGCCAGAACCCATGTCTCACCCATTGCGCCAAATCAGGAATTGGTTTCGTCGGTTTCATCCTTGTCGGCCGCGCAACAAACGAAACAGTTTTGTCGCGCCGTGTTACAGGCCGGAAACTGCACTCATGGGAACATGGATTTATGCAGTCTTCCGTTCCCACCTTCACTGAGCGGCCCGATGTGCGCGTCGATCGCGTGCTCACCGAACGGCTGCTCGTCCGCCATACGCCGCTCAGGCTGATTTCGCCCTCGCTTTGGGTGGTTCTCGCCCTGGCCTATGGCGGTCGCGCGCCCTGGTGGATGATCGCCGGCCCCGCGACCCTGCACGTCGGCGCGATCCTCGGCCTGCTCTGGCTCGCCCATGCCTGGCGCCGCGATCCGAACGCGCGGTCGATCGAGAGCTGGCGGCGGATTTACATCATCTATACGGGCCTGACCGGGCTTGCCTATGGCGGCGGCGGCCTTCTGCTGTTCAGCCTGCCCTATGCGGAGCCCCGGCTGCTGGTGGCGGCGGCGCAGGCCGTGACCGCCGCTCTGGCCCCCGGCCGCATCTACGAGCCGCGCAGCTACACCCTCTTCGCCGGCCTCGACATGATGCTGCTGGCGCTCGCCGGCTTCGTGTTCGGCGGCCAGCTCGGAATTGCGATCGGTATCGGCGCGCTGGTCTACCTGCTGGCGCTCCTGATGCAAAATTCCGCCCACGCGCGCGGCCAGCGCGAGCAGGTGGCGCTGGCGCTCGCCAACGAGGATCTCGCCAATCTCCATGCCGCCGCCGAGGCTCGGGCCCGCGCCGCACACGACATCATGGACGACGCGCTGGAGAGCCTGCCGGTCGCCATCGCGATCTGGGATGCCGACGACAAGCTGCTGCGGTGCAACAAGGCTTACGCCGGCTATTTCCGCCATCAGCCCGAGGCGATTACGCCAGGCCAGAGCTTCGAGAGCGCCATCCGGGCAGCGGCCTACCGGCCCGACCGGCCGATCGCACCGCCCGGCCGCGAGGAAGTGTTCATCGCCGCGGCCACGCGCCTGCACCACAGCAACGGCGGCATCGCCGAGTACCAGGTCGGCCTCGACCAGTGGGCGCGCGCCCAGGCGCACCGCACCAAGGCCGGCGGCGTGGTCACCAATATCGTCGACATCTCCGAGGCCAAGCGGCGCGAGAAGGAGGCCAACGCTTCCCGCGCAGTGCTGCAGTCGGTGTTCGACAATTTTAGCGACGGCGTGCTGCTCTACGAGGCCGACGGCCGCTGGGTCTACCAGAACCCGGCGATGGCCAAGCTGCACGACATGCCGAACGAGCTGCTGGCGACCCTGCCGACCTTCGCCGACATCGTTCACTACCGCGCCCAGCGCGGCGACTACGGGCCAGTCGAGGAGCTGCCGACCGGCGGTCTCGCCGGCTGGATCCAGAGCCGCGTCACGCGCTTCCTCTCAGCCGACCAGCCGCCCGAACGGCGGCGCACCACGACCGGCCGCACCGTCGAAGTGACCTACCGCCGGCTGGCCGACGGTCGCGTGCTCACCATCCATCGCGACCTGACCGACATTGTCGAACAGGAGGAGCGGCTGAAGGCAGCGCGCACCGAATCGGAGAAGACGCGCGAGACGCTGCAGAGCGTGCTCGACAACATGCTCGACGGCGTGATGCTGCTCGACCGCGACCTCCGCTGCCGCTTCGTCAACCGCCAGGTCAACGAGTTCCTGCAACTCGAACCCGAGATAGCGGGACCGGGCGCGTCGGGCATCGACATCCTGCGCCGGCAGGCCGAGCGCGGCGACTTCGGCCCGATGACCAGCCAGACCGAAATCGAGGACGAGATCGGCAAACGCGTCGAGCTGCTGCACACGCCCGGCGGCGTGCGCTACGAGCGGCGCACGATCTCCGGCAGCATCGTGGAGTTCAATTTCCGGCCGATCCCCGATGGCGGCATGCTGGCGATCTATCGCGACATCACCCAGCTCAAGCAGCAGCAAGCCGAGGCCGAGCAGGCGCGCACTCGCGCCGAGGCGGCGCAGACCCTGCTCGACGACGCGCTGGCGAGCCTCGATGGCGGCGTCGGCATCTGGGACAAGGACGAGCGGCTGATCCAGTGCAACGCGGCCTACCGCGCGGTCAATCGCGACATTCCGGCGATCGTGCAGCCCGGCACCACGCTCGAAGCGGCGGCGCGCGCGGCGATGCGCGCGCAGTACGAGCTCCTGGACCTGTCGGTGCCGGAGAAGGAGGTCGAGCGGCTGGCCCGGACGATCATCGAACAGCATCGCAAGGGAGAGGGCGCGCTCGAATTCCCGATCGGGGCGCAGGCCTGGACTCGCCTCACCGCGCAACGCACCAAGTCGGGTGGCTGCGTGTCGCTATTCACCGACATCAGCGAACTGCGCCAGCGCCAGCGCGACCTCCGGCGCGAGCGCGACCTCGCCAAGATGGCACAGGACGAGGCGGAGGCGGCCAACCAGGCCAAGTCGACCTTCCTCGCCACCATGAGCCACGAGATCCGCACGCCGATGAACGGCGTGGTCGGCACCGCCGAACTGCTCGAGCGCGAGCCGTTGAGCGAGCGGCAAAAGCGCATGGTCGGCACGATCCGCAGCTCGGCCGCGGCACTGATGCGCATCATCGACGACGTCCTCGACTTCTCCAAGATCGAGGCCGGCCACATGGAGCTGGAAGAGGCGCCGTGCTCGCTGCATCACCTGATCGCCGGCGCCGCCGACCTGGTGACGGCGCAGGTCGAGCGCAAGCGACTCGCGGTTACAACCGAGATCGCCGCCGGCACGCCCGACGCGCTGCTGGCTGACGCCACGCGGCTGCGCCAGATCTTGTTCAACCTGGTCGGCAATGCAGTGAAGTTCACCGAGGCCGGCAGCATCGCGATCGCCGCGCGCGCGGTCGCGCAGGACAACCAGACGGTGACCCTGGCGCTCACCGTCAGCGACACCGGCATCGGCATGAACGCCGAGCAGCAGGAACGGCTGTTCAAGCCGTTCTCGCAGGCCGACACCTCGACCACAAGGCGTTACGGCGGCACAGGCCTCGGCCTGTCGATCGTGCGGCGCCTCGCCGAGCTGATGGGAGGCACGGTCGCGGTCGAAAGCACGCCGGGACACGGCTCGACCTTCACCGTGGCGGTCAAGGTGCGGCGCGGCGAGGGTGCGGCGCCGGCGGAGAAG
>DASXQC010000393.1:0-18060 GCA_036493235.1 Reyranella sp. | reverse complement strand
AGTTCGTCATCACCTGGCTGCTCGGCGTGACACAGAACCCGGTGTCGCCCGCCTGGTACGTGGTGATCACCAGCCTCATCACCCTCGGCGCCATGCTGGCCATGCCCGAGAGCCGCCATCGCAAGCTGTGACCCACTGCGGGAAGTGCGGAGAGGGGCTTTGCGCAGTTTCCGCAGTGGTGTTCGCTTAGGCAGCGCGCCGATCAGAGCGAGGCTGCGGGGCTCATCAGACCTTCTTCACCATCACTTCGAGCAGGGTCGGGCCGTCGGTCTTGGCCAGCGCCCGCTTCATCGCCGCGTCGAAGGCATCGGCGGTATCGACGCGTTCGGCCGAGACGCCGAAGCCCTCGGCGATCTTCGTGATGTCCATCGGTGGGTCGTTGAAGTCCATGCCGATCGGCGTGTCGTTGCCGTGGAACAGCTTCAGGCGGTTCTTGAGGATCTGGTAGCCCTCGTTGTTCATGATCAGAAAGATCACCGGCAGCTTCTGGTTGGCGGCACTCCACAGGGCCGTGATCGAGTACATCGCGCTGCCGTCGCCGATCACCGCGAACACCCGCCGTTGGGGCTCGGCGATCTGCACGCCGACCGCTGCCGCGATGCCCCAACCGATGCCGCCCGAGACATTGCCGAAGAAGCTCTTGCGGTCGCGGTAGGCGAGGTAGGCGGGCAGGGTCACCGTGCTGGTCAGGCCTTCCTCGACGACGATGCCGTCCTTGGACATGGTCTCGGTCAGTCGTGCCATCACCCATTCCGGGTGCAGGGGATCGCCAGCCTTGGGGACGGGCAGGGCCTTCAGCCGCTGCGCCCGTTGTGCGCTCCAGTTCCTGTCCTTCAGCCTGGCGATGGACGCCGCGGCCTTGTCGGCGAGCGCGGCACCGCCGAGCTTCTTCAGCACCGGCACCAGCGCCTTCAGCGTCTCCTTCACGTCGGCGCGCAGCGCGATCTCGGCCGGGAAGTTCTTGCCCATCTCCCAGTCGCGCAGGCCGATCATCGCCACCTTGGTGGTCTCGGGCAGCGGCTCCACCTCGCTCCACACCGACATCTGCAGCACGTCCGAGCCGACGCACAGCATCAGGTCGTGTTCCGCCAGGATGCCGCGCACCCGCTTCTGGTCGCGGTTGAGGGCGCCGACGTAAGCCGGATGCTCACTCGGGAAGTGCGCGCCATAACCGACCGTCTGATGCCACACCGGCACGCCCAGTGTCTCGGCGAGCTCTGCCGCCTCAGCGAAGGCGTCGGCGTCGGCGATCTCGGGTCCCGCGACCATGACGGCGTTCTTCGCGGCGAGGAGGCGCCGGGCGAGTTGCTCCAGCGCCGCATCACTCGGGCGCACGGCGGTGTCGACGCGCGTCGCGGCGCCAAGATCGATCGCCGTCTCGTTGTTCAGGATGTCGCCGGGCAGCGAGATGAATACCGGCCCGGTCGGCGCAGTGGTCGCGACCTTGGCGGCGCGGCGCAGGATGCGCGGCAGATCTTCGATGCGGTTGACCTCGACCGCCCATTTCACGACCGGCTGGGCGATCGGCACCAATGGCGCGTAGAGCAGCGGCTCGGTGAGGCCGTGGCCCTGCTCCTGCTGGCCGGCGGTGACGATCATCGCCGTGCCCGACATCAGCGAGGTGTAGATCGAGCCGATGGCGTTGCCGAGGCCGGGCGCGACATGGACGTTGCACGACACGAGCTTTCCCGAGGCGCGGGCATAGCCGTCGGCCATGGCGATCACCACCGCCTCCTGCAGGCCGAGCACGTAGCCCATCTCCGGCGCCGAGGAGAGCGCATGCATTATCGGCAGTTCGGTGGTGCCGGGATTGCCGAACATCTTCACGACGCCCTCGTCGCTCAGCACGCGCAGGAACGCGTCGCGGCCGGTGATGGTGTTGGTTACGCGGGCGTCAGGCATCGGTCGATTTCCTCCCTAAACGTGGACACGCTAGCATAGGTTCATGTCCGATGACGCCCTTCTGCGACGGCTTGCAGCCCTGCCATGCTGGCAGGGCCAAGTGTCGTTGGAGCCGTTGAAGGGCGGCCTGACCAATCTCAGTTTTGTTGCGCAGGATCGCGGCGAGAAATTCGTCGTGCGCTGCGGTGGCGACATCCCGGTGCATCACGTCTTCCGCGACCGCGAGCGCGCCGCCTCTCGCGCCGCCTTCGAGGCCGGCCTGTCGCCCGAGGTGATCCATGTCGAGCCCGGCATCACGGTGCTGCGCTTCATCGACGGCCGGACGTTCGTAGAGGCCGACATGCGGGCTAACCTCGACCGTCTGGTGCCGCTGCTCAAGACCTGCCATCGCGAGGTCGGCCGTCGCCTGCGCGGCCCGGCCAATATGTTCTGGGTGTTCCACGTGATCCGCGAGTATGTGCGGACCGCCGGCGCCGACGCGAAGTATCTCGCGCTGGCCGACGAGCTCGAGCAGCGCCAGGTGCCGATGCCGATCGTGTTCGGCCATCACGACCTGCTGCCCGGCAACTTCATGGATGACGGAAAGCGGCTGTGGCTGATCGACTGGGAGTACGGCGCGTTCGGCACGCCGATGTTCGACCTCGCCAACGTCTCGGCCAACGGCGAGTTCGATGCCGCGCAGGACGAGGCTTTGCTCTCGTCCTATTTCGACGGCCCTGTTGGACTAGAATTAAGGGCCGCCTTCACCGCCATGAAAGCCGCCAGCGCCCTGCGCGAGGCGCTATGGGCGATGGTCTCCGACCTCCACCTCAAGACCCCCGGGGTGGATTACCAGGCCCACGCCCGCGACTATCTCCGCCGGTTCGAACGCCTGATGGCGTGACGCCTACATCGTCTTCCAGTCGGCCGATTGCTCGAAGGCGAAAGCCGCCTTGTAGATCGTCGGTTCGTCGAAATGCTTGCCGATCAGCATGACCGACGCCGGCAGGCCGTCGATGAAGCCGCAGGGCAGCGCCATCGCCGGATGGTGGGTGATGTCGAATGGGGCGGTGTTGGAGATCATCTCGAACGCCCGCTCCATGTAGAGCTCGCGCGGCGCGTCGGCCGGCGGCAACGCGCTCGCCTTGATCGGCGTGGTCGGCATCAGCAGCAGGTCGTATTGCGCGAGCGCGGCGTCGTAGGCCGCGGTCAGAAGGCGGGTGAGGTTCATCGCCTTGCCGTAGTATCTGCTGCCGTAGAACTTGCGGATGTAGGTGCCGAACATCGTGAACAGCTTGACCGTGTCCGACAGCTCGTTGGCGCGGCTGCGCCAGTTGCGATGGAAGTCCATCAGGCTGGTGACGTAGAGATCGGGTCGGCTGACGCCGTAGCCGTCGCCATGCATCATGGTCTGGGTCATGCCCTCTGTGCCGATCGGGCTCCACAGGGCGGCGGCGACCAGGTGCATGGGGATCGACACCTCGCCCACTGTGGCGCCGAGCGTCTCGAACCGCTTGGCAGCGGCCTTCACCTTGGCGTTGACGGCAGCCTCGGCGTTGGGCTGCTCGAAGCCTTCCTTCACGATGCCGATCTTCATGCCCTTCATGCCGCCTTCGAGCAGCGTCGTGTAGGGATGCGTCTTCACGTCGTACTGGCGCGGATCGTAACCGTCGGGGCCGGCGATCACCTCGAGCAGCAGCGCATTGTCGGCGACGCTCGCGGTCATCGGGCCGGTGTGATCGACGTATATCTCGATCGGCATGATGCCGGTGTAGGGCACCAGGCCGTGGGTCGGCTTCATGCCGTAGATACCGGAGAACGACGCGGGCATGCGAATCGAGCCGCCCTGGTCGCCGCCGATCGCCATGTCGACCTCGCCCAGCGCCACCAGCACCGCGCTGCCCGACGAGGAGCCGCCGGCCGAGTAGCCCATCTTGTGCGGGTTGTGCACCGGCCCGGTCGCGCCGGTGTGGCTGCCGCCGGACATGCAGAAGAACTCGCAATGCGCCTTGCCGACGATCGTGGCGCCGGCATCGAGCATGCGCTGCACGATCGTGGCGTCGATATCGGGGATGTAACCCTCCAGCGTGGCGGCGCCGTTCATCATCGGCACGCCGGCCAGCATGATGTTGTCCTTGAGCACGACGGTCTTGCCCTTGAGCTTGCCGGTCGGTGCACCAGGCACGGTCGTCTTGACGTACCAGGCATTGTGCTTGTTCTCGCTGGCCGGCGGCCGATTGCCCGGCGTGCGCGGATACTTCACTGGCGGGAGATTGTCGGGCATCGCGTCGACCACGTTGTAGGCGGCGACGTTGGGGCGCATCAGGTTGATGAATGACGTGAGGTCGGCGTCGCTCATCGACAGGCCGAGATCGGCAGCGATCTCGCGCATCTGCTCGGATGTCGGGACTTGTACGGCCATGGTTTCCCCCTCTGTTGGACGGTTTGCGCTCAGGGCGCCAGGTGACGGATCAGGGCGGCGTCGCTTTTCACCGCGGCGGCGGGACCTTCCAGCGCCACGTGCCCGCGATCGATGACATAGGCGTATTGCGCCACGTCGAGGGCCAGCTCGATGTGCTGCTCGACCAGGATGACGGCCATCTCGTGCGAGAGCTGGCGCAGGCGATCGGCGATCTCCTCGATCACGCCGACCCATACGCCCTCGGTCGGTTCGTCGAGCATCAGCAGCGTCGGCTTGCCCAGCAGCGCGCGGCCGATCGCCAGCATCTTGCGCTCGCCGCCCGACAGCGTGCCGGCCGTCTGGCCGAGGCGCTGGGCGAGCTTGGGAAAGAAGTCGAGGACGTAATCCAGGCCCGAGCGGTCGGGCTGGCGGATGCCGCCCAGCAGCAGGTTCTCCCGCACCGTCAGCTTGGCGAAGATGGCGTGCTCCTGCGGCACGTAGCCCAGCCCACGCCGCACCCGGCGCTCGGCGGCCTCGCCCTGCACCTCGGCGCCGGCGAAGCGGATGGTACCGGACATCGGCGCCAGCTCACCGAACAGGGACTTGAGCAAGGTCGACTTGCCGGCGCCGTTGCGGCCCAGCACCGCCGTGGCGCCGCGCGGCGGGATGCGCAGCGACACGTTGAAAAGGGCCTGGCTGCGACCGTAGCCGGCGCAGAGCCCGTCGACTGCGAGAAGGGGAACCGGTTCAGACACGGGTCGTGTACACCTGTTGCACCTTCTCCGAGCGCTGGATCGTGTCGACGTCGCCCTGGTCGAGCACCTTGCCCTGGTCGAGGACGGTCAGCCGATCGCAGATGTCGCGGATGAAGTGCAGGTCGTGCTCGACGATGATCAAGGTACAGTGCGACTTGATCGGCTCGAGCAATTCGCCGGTGACGCGCCGCTCCTCCGGGCTCATGCCGCCGGTCGGCTCGTCGAGCAGCAGCAGCTTGGGCTTCAACGCCAGCGCCATGGCGATCTCGAGCCATTGCTGCTCGCCGTGGCTGAGCTCGCCCGCGAGGTCATCGGCGCGGTCGATCAGCCGGAAGCGCTCGAGCAGGCCGGTCACTTGCTCGTCGAAGGCGCGGCGCTTGGACGAGAACAACAGGCTCGACAGGGTTTCACGCGATTGCGTCGCCAGCAGCACGTTGTCGTAGACTGATAGCTCGGACAGCACGGCGGTGATCTGGAACTTGAGGCTGAGGCCGGCCCGCGCGCGTTCGTAGGGTGTGGCGCGGACGATCTCGCGGCCGTCGAACACGATGCTGCCGCTGTCGGCGAAGTGGGCACCGGCGATGGCCTTGAGCAGCGTGCTCTTGCCTGATCCGTTGGGACCGATCAGGCCGTGGAAGGTACCGGCCTCGACGTCGACATCGACGCCCTCGAGCGCCCGCAGGGTGCGGAACGACTTGCAGACGCCCCGGATCTCGAGCAGCGCCATCGCCTACTCCTTACGCCGACGCAAGCCGTACGAGCCGATGCGCTCACGGTCGGATACGACCAGCCCCAGGATGCCCTTGCCCTGGAACATGACGACGATCAGCAGCACGAAACCCAGGATCACTGGCCAGAACTGCTTGATCGCATCGACGTCGGCCAGCACGTAGGTCAGCCCCTCGACCGCGGCCGTGCCGAGCACCGGGCCGATCAGCGTACCCGAGCCACCGAACAGGCAGTAGATCACCGCGGTGGTCGACAGGCCGGGGCCCATGTTGCCGGGGCCGATGAAGCCCTGATGATAGCTGTAGAGCGCGCCGCCCAGGCCCGCGATCATGCCGGCGAACGAGAAGACCAGCGCCTTGAAGAGCTGCACGCGGTAGCCGAAGAAGGCGAGCCGCTCCTCGTTCTGGCGCATGCCCGCCAGCACCAGCCCAAGCTGCGAGCGCTTGAGGTAGCGCGCGCCGGCATAGACCAGCACGAGCGCGATCAGCGCCAGGCTGTAGAAGGCCGGGCCCTCGACGAATTCGTGAGAGCCGAGCTGCAGCAGCTTCACGGAGGAGAGGCCGTTGCCGGCGCCGACATATTGCCAGCCCGAGACCAGCCGCTCGGCGGCGTAGGAGCCGGTGAGCGTGCCCAGCGCCACGAAGATCGTGGTCGGCGGCTTGCGCCCGAGCAGCAGGAAGGCCGCGAACAGGCTCGACAGCAGCAGGCCGGCCAGCATGGCGAGCGGCAGCGTGCCCCACAGCGCGCTGAATTCGAGGTCGCGGCCGACCAGGGCGATGACATAGCCCGCCACGCCGAAGAACAGCGCCTGGCCGAAGCTCATGATGCCGGACAGGCCCCAGCAGAGATCGAAGCTGATGGCGAGCAGCGACAGGATCAGCACGTTGGTGGCGAGCGTGATCAGGTCGGTGCGCTCGGCCAGCGCGAACGGCAGGACGATCGCCGCGACGAGGCCCACCGCCTCGATCAGCACCAGCCGGTGGCCCGAGGCGAAGCCCGGTTTGATCCGGCGGCGCGGCTGCGCCGCCGGTACGCTGACGTCCGCTTCTCTCAGCATTCCTTGGGATCGACCATCTTGTCGCTGTGGATCACGTCATAGCGGGTCTTGCCTGCATCGACTTTGCACTGCGCGATGTACATGTTCATCTTGCAGTGCATCTTTCCCGGCACCATCTCGGCGCCGCCGCCCGGTCCCTGGTCGATCTTGCCCTTGTCCATCGCCGCCGACACCGCATCGCGCGCGAGGTCGCCGTTGGTCGCCTTGACCGCCGCCTCGTAGAACTTGACGCCGCGATACATGCCGGTCGCCGCCGAGCCGGCGGTGAACAGGTACTTGGTATCGGGGAACTTCTTCATGTAGTCGATCTGCAGCTGCTTCGAGAACGGATCGTCGATCGACTGGAAGTAGTCGAGGCAGCTGTACAGCCCTTCCATCTCCTGCGCCGGATGGTAGTTCAGCAGGTTCTCGTCGTAGTAGACGCAGCTCAGCACGCCGCCGTTCTTCTGGAAGCCCGATTCGTAGAGCTGCTTCACGAACGGCTGCAGCCCGGGCGGGATCACGGTGTTGAAGACCACGTCGACCTTGCCGTCGCGGATCTTGCCGATGGTCGCCGAATACTCCGCCTGGTCGAGCGGATAGTACTCCTCGAAGACGACCTGGCCGCCATTGGCCTCGATCACCTTGCGCGCATACTTGTTGAGCAGCTGCGGCCAGACGTAGTTGGCCGACGGCATGGCGAAGCGCTTCTTGCCCAGCGTCTGGATGATGTAGGGGATCAGCTTGTCGCACTGCTGCGCCGGCGTCGGGCCAGTGCAGAACAGGTTCTTGGTGCACTCCTGGCCTTCGTAAAGCTGCGGATAGATGTAGAGCGTGCGGCCGCGATTGACGACCGGGTCCTTGATCGCCTGCCGGTTCGCCGAGGTGATTCCGCCCAGCACGACATCGACCTTGCGCTCCTGGATCAGTTTGCGGGCGTTGGCGACGGCGATCTTGGGATCGGAACCGGTGTCCTCGAGAAAGAGCTCGATCGGCTTGCCGGCGACGCCGCCCGCTTTGTTGATGCCCTCGACGGCGAACTGCGCGACCTGCCAGTTGGCGTTGCCGGACGGCGCGATCGCCCCGGTGATGTCGGTCGCGATGCCCATCTTGATCGAACCGGCGGCATTCGCCCATTTCGGCGCCAGCATCCAGCCGCCGGAGCTGCCGGCGATCCAGCCGGCCGCGCCGAGCGCACCGGCGCCCATCAGGCGACGGCGTCCGATGCTGTGCGGTTTGGCGGTGCGACCGTCTTCGAAGTCGTGGGACATGGCTAGAGTCTCCCCTGCGTGATGAAACCTTGCGGCCGGAATTTCACGATCAAGAGCGCGAGGACGAACACCAGCGGGTCCGCCAGTACCGGAATGACGAGCCACGGCAGGCCGGCCGCCGTCGTGCCGACCAGCGCGGCACCGAGCACCGGGCCTTCGAACGTGCCGACGCCGCCCAGCATGACCGAGAGGAAGGCCTGCACCAGGAAGCGCGTGCCGATGTCGGCGGAGAGTTGGTAGAGCGGAACAATCAGCGCGCCGGCCAATCCGGCGAGCGCCGAGCCGAAGGCGAAGGTCATGGCGTAGAGCCGACTGGTCGAGATGCCGCTCGCGCGCGCCAGCATCGGATTTTCCAGCGAGCCGCGGATCTGCAGGCCGAGCGACGTGCGCGCCAGGAACGCCCAGGTGCCGGCGACGACGACGATCGTCGTCAGGACGATGGCGGTCCGCCAGATCGAGAAGTCCATGCCGAACAGCGTGAAGGCGCCGGGCAGCGGCTCGTTCACCGACTTGTAGTGTCCGCCGAGCAGGCCGCGCACCGTCTCGCGGATGATCAGGCCGACCGCATAGGTGCCGAGCATGGCGATGATCGGCGCGGCATAGAATCGTCGGATGACAAGGCGTTCCAGGACGAGGCCGACGATGGCAAGTACGACCGGCGCTGCCAGGATGCCCGCCCACGCCGACAGGCCGTTGCTCTCGAACAAGTAGACCGTATAGGCGCCGAGCAGCACGAACTCGCCGTGGGCGAAATTAAAGATGCCCATCATGCTGGCGATCACGCCCAGGCCGAGCACGATCAGTACCATTACCGACGTGAAGGCGAGGATGTCGAACGCGAGCTTGAGGTCGACGGCCATTTGCCACTCTCGGACGAGAACGCAACTGCGCACTATAGGCACAATCCGCGCCAAAATGCATGATGCATGCTTCATCCGGCGTGCCGGCGGTCCGCTCTTTGCATGACGACAGAAAGCCGGGACGCTTCAGGTGGTGCAGATCAGCGTGAATTAGATCCTGACGGCGCTGGCTGCTGCGCGACATCGGTCGCCTGGCCCGGTGCGCTGGCGACGGGGCGATGCAGGCCTGGTGTGCCGACCAGCACGTAAGCGCCGATCAGCGCGGCGACCACGACCGCGCCCACGGCCAGCAGGAAGACGCCGCCGCGCTGGGCGGTCGGCGTAAGAATCGGACGCTCATCCAGCTCGGGCCGTTCGAGGTGGGGCATAGGAGCCTCCTATTGGGCTGAGACGTTCCCGCTTGCGTCCACCGTCACAGCGATTTCGGCGTGGCCGCGCATGGCGCGCGCATGCCACGTCCCGTCGGGATCCTTCACGATGCCATGTACGTCTTTGTAGCCGTCGAACTCGATCGCCTTCCTGGCGTCGGCGTCATTGCCAGACGGCTGGTCGGTCGTCAGTGCTGCTGTCTGGGCCTGCGCCGGATCGGCCGGATCGCCGTTGGATGCGCCCGTGGACGTACCCGTGCCGGAGTCCTGGACGGTCGGCGTGAAGAAGTTGGTGGGCTGCGGCCTGACGAGCGGCACCGGCGGCCGGCTGGTGGCAAGCGTCGGCATCGCCGCCTTTGGCGTAGGCGCGGCAACGTCTGCCTGCGGTGCCGGCGCGGGCGGCGGTGACGATTGCGTGGCACCGGGTGCTGGACGAATCAGATAACCTGCGGCCAGCATGCCGAACGCCAGGCTGAAAACGGCGAAGGTGCGGAAGGGAACGACCATTTGCTGTCCAACGCCGGACGCCGCCTCAACGTTCCACCGGTGTGCTATCGTCGCGCGTGGAGGATCCCCATGAACGGTGACTACGGACCGGAAGAGGCCGCGATGCAGGCCTATCTGCGCGACGGCGAGCGCCGGGCGATGGCGCTGGGCAACCGCGGACCGATTCGCTTCATGCCGACGGGCGAGTTGCACCCTGAGATCGTCGAGGCCTACTGGCGCTGCGGCTTCTATGTCTTCCAAGATGCGCTCAGGCCCGAAGAGCTGGCCGACATCGAGCACGACTTGCACGACATTATCGACCGCCTGCCGGTCGAGAAGGGCGCTTCAGTCGATGGCAAGGGAAGGCCGGCGCTCGGCATCGACTGTAATGGACCGAACCTTCACTGGGCGCGTCCGCTCAGCGACCCGTGGGGCGGCACAGCGGCCGCCAACGGCCGCCATCCCGTCAAGATGCATGAACCGGTCGCAGCCGCGAACCTTCCGAAGGAAGTCGTGTTCCTGATCCTGGGTTCGCTGCAGTTCTCCGAGGCGTCGCTGCGCGTCTACGGCCATCCCGGCCTGCTCGGGGTTGCCGCCGCGATCAACGGCCCCGACTTCACGCCGTTCAACGAGGCGCTGTGGATCAAGGAGCCGGGCAAGGGCGCGTCGGTGGCGTGGCACCAGGACGGCGTCACCCACTGGGACAGCCCGGATTGGGACGAGGGCATCCACGGTTTCAACTTCATGGGCCAGCTGTATGGCTGCACCGCCGCCAATGGCGTGTGGGTCGTGCCGGGCTCGCACAAGATGGGCAGGATCGACATCAAGAAGATGGCGGCCGAAGCCGGCACCGAGCGGTTGCCCGATGCCGTGCCGATCATCTGCGCGCCGGGCGACGTCGCCATGACCAACCGCCAGGCGCTGCACGGCTCGTTCGCCAACACCAGCCCGAATTGGCGGGTGACGGTGAACTTCGGTTTCCATCGCCGGAAGTCGGTGCTGGGCGTTCAGGCGGGCGGTATCCACAACGCCGTCGCGACCTACGACACCAACCGCATCCGTGAGCGCGCCAGCCTGATCGGCTACGGCATCGATGCCCGCCGCCAGCGCTTTCCCGACGAGAAACCGTTCGTCTACCAGCCGCACGCTCAGGAAGGGCTGAGCTATCGCTGGAACGACGCCGCGAAGGGGGCGATCAAGGACTACAACCTGCTCGACCTCAGCATATGAAAGCCCTCGCACTGATTCTTGTCCTCACTGCCGCGGCCCTTCCGGCAGCGGCGCAAGTGTCGGGCTCGGCCAGCGGCACCGGCGGGCCGACGGCGAACTGTGCCTCCTCGATGGGCGACTTACCCAAGACCTGGGACGGCAAGGCCTACGCGGTGTCCGGCGACTCGATGGCCGGCATCGGCCTGAAGCCGCGCCTGCGCCTGTGGGGCATCCGCGCGCCGGAGCTTGGCTCCGACCTGAACGTGCCCGCCATGCGCGCCCGTGCAGCTCTCGAGGACATGCTGGCTGCCGGTGAGCACAAAGTGTCGTGCCGCGTGGCCGGCTGGGACCGCCTGTGTCGCGCCGTCGCGCAATGCACCATCACCGCCGAATGGCCGGCCGGCTCCAAGTCACAACCGCATGATCTTGCCGTGCGGCTGGTCGAGGACGGGTTCGCCTACGGCTTCGAGCTCGGCTCGCCGCCCGACTGGGACAAGGACGCGAGCGAGAAGATCGCCCACTTCGAGGCGATCTCCCGCCAGAGCCACAAGGGACTTTGGTCTACTTGGCTGGGAGAGCCTGCTAAGCCCTGAGCACTTCCTCGGCGAGGCTGTTGTCGACGGCCGTCTCGAACGGCGTGCCGGGCGACACGAAGCCGCCGGACACCAGGCTGTCGCGCAGGCGATCGTAGCTCACGCGCGGCAGGATCGGATCGGCATTCCAGATGCCGAGCGCCTTGTAGCGCGTGCAGGCGGCCTCGAGGATCGGTCGCGGCAGGTCGGTGAAGTAGCCGGCGATCGCCTCGGCAACATCGGCGCCGTCTGCCTTGGCGACCCACTGCTCAGTCTTGGCGATCGCGCGCACCATGCGCAGCAGCTCGTCGCGCCGCTTAACCATCGTGCCGCGACGCGCGTAGAAGGTGGTGTAGGAGGTGGGGCCGCGGTGCGCCGCCTCGTACCAGACGTGCGCGGCCTTGTCGGCCAGCAGCAGGCTGGGGAACGGCTCGAACACCTGGATGACGTCGACCTCGCCCGCCTTCAGCGCCTCCATGTTGCGCCCCATGGTCTGGTCGGTAACGCGGGTGATGCTCGCGGGATCGATGCCGGCTTCACGCAGGTCGTGCTGCAGGCACAGCCATGGCGTCGGCACCTCGCACACCGTTGCGAGCCTGACGGACTTCAGGTCGGCGAGGGTGAAGCCGTCGCGCGGCGGACGGCGACCCATCAGCAGGAAGGGATCGCGGCCGACCACCTCGCCGAAGCAGACGATGTCGCAATATGGCATCTGGTGATAGGTCTCGTTGACCCGCATCGGTCCGCCCCAGCAAACGTCGACCGTGTTGTCCATCAGCCGCTTGGCGGCGTCGCCCGGACGCGGCGCGCTCGCGAACTTGATCTCGACTCCTTCGGCGTCGAAGGCGCCGCGGGACAGGGCTGCGTAAAAGGGCGCGTAGAAAACGGCGCGCAGGGACTCTTGAAGCGTGATGGCCATGATGGTCGACAGGATGCGCGGACCGCTGCTAAGCCGGCAAGAGCTTTGGAGCGAAGACCATGCCGCACATCAAAACGTCCGACGGCGTCAGCCTCTACTACGAGGAGACCGGCGCGGGTGCGCCGCTGATCTTCCTCCACGAGTTCGGCGGCCACTATCTGAGCTGGGAGCCGCAGGTCCGCTACTTCTCGCGGCGCTATCGCTGCATTACCTACGCTGCCCGCGGCTGGCCGCCGTCGGACGTGCCGAACGACGTGGCGAAGTACTCCCAGGCGCGCGCCGCCGATGACTGCGCCGACCTCATGAAGGCGCTGGGGATCGACAAGGCGCATCTCTGCGGCCTGTCGATGGGCGCCACGGCGGGGCTGGAGTTCGCCATCCGCCATCCCGGCAAGGCGACGGCCCTGGTGATCGCGGCAGGCGGCGGCGGCGGCGCAATAGATCCCGAGGCCAAGAAGCGCTTCCAGGAAGAGTGCGAGGCGTTCGCTCAGCGCATCGAGAAGGAGGGTATGCCCGCGATGGCCGAGCTCTACTGCACGTCTTCGGCGCGCAACACCTATCGTTACAAGGACCCGCGGGGCTGGGCCGAGTTCAAGCAGCAGTTTGCGGACGGCTCGGCGACCGGCCACGCTATGACCATGCGCGGCGTGCAGGGATCACGTGTGCCATTCTTCGAGCGCACCGAGGAGCTTGCGAAGATCGCCGAGCCGATGCTGGTGGTGATCGGTGACGAGGATGATTCGACGCACGGCCTCGCCGTGCATCTCAAGAAGCATGTACCGCGCTCCGGCGTGCTCGAGCTGCCGAAGTGCGGCCACACCATGAACCTCGAGGAGCCGGCCACGTTCAACACGGCTGTGCAGGACTTCCTGCACGCCGTCGAGAACGACCGCTGGCCGGCCCGCGAGGAGAAGAACTACACGCTCATCCCGCCGAGTCGCTAAAGGCCTCCTCCCCCGTCATACGAGGGAGATTACTTCGGCAGTTCCTTGATCTCGATCGACTCCGGCCGCACGGCCTTCAGGAGGTCGAGGTAGACGTACTGGCTGTAGTCGAGTGGCGCCTTGAGTTTCTTCTGGTCGGCCAGCAGGTGCTCGGAGTCCTTGATGGCGGCGAGCGAGCGCTCCTTCCAGTTCATGTCGAACTCGAGCTTGGGCATCAGCTCGGTGGCGAGCTCGACCGGCATCTTGAGGAACTTCGCGACCTGCTTGGTGGCGGCCGGGCGGTCCTTCTCGATGATGTCGTTGGCTTCGCACAGCGCCTTGATGAACTTCTCCGACGTCGCGCGGTTCTTCTCGATCCAGCCGCGGTTCATGTAGATGAAGTTGACGTTGTTGTAGATGCCGTCGGCGGTCGCCAGCACCTTGGTGTTCTTGACCGACATCAGCGTGCGCGTCGGCCACGGCTCCCACACCGCGAAGGCGTCGATATCACCGCGCTCGATCGCCGCCAGCATCTCGGGCGCCTCGACGTTGACCAGTGTGTAGGCGGCGGGATCGAGCTTGCGCTGGGCCAGCAGCCGCCGCCAGAAGATCTCCGCGCCGGTGCCGAAGGCCACGCCGACCTTTTTGCCCTTGAGCGCCTCGAGCGAGTCGACGTTACGCCCGATCACGCTCTCCCACTTCGCGAGGTAGGTGCCGTCGGCCACGGCGACGATGTTCTTGTCGACCTGGTGATTGATCACGCCGGCGAGGTCGGAGCCGTACGCCGCCTGCACCTGGTTGTTGACGAGGAACGGCACCATCGCCGAGCCCGACGGCCCGGTGTTGATCGTGACGTCGAGGCCGTTCTTCTCGAACTGGCCGGCTTCCTTGGCGACGTAGAACTGCGAGAACGCCGGATCGACGCCGGTCGCGATCGTCATCTTGGTGAGGCCCTGGGCCTTCGCCCCGAGCGGCAACGAAGCGAGCGCGGCGCCCGCCAACAGAGTCCGTCTGCGCATTGTTTCCTCCCTGCTATGTGACCGGCGAGAAGCGGCCGGCAAACGCATAGATGCCCCAGCGGAACAGCCGGTCGGCGGTGAACCCCAGGAAGCCCAGCACCACCAGGGCGACGAAGATCTGGTCGACCAGCATGTACATCCGCGAATCCCAGATCATGCGGCCGAGCCCGTTGTTCGCGGCCACCAGCTCGGCGGCGATGATGGTCACGAACGAGTTGGCCATGGCGAGCCGCATGCCGGTCAGGATGTAGGGCACGGTGGCGGGCAGGGCGACGAAGAAGAAGATCTGAAACGGCCCTGCGCCCAGCGAGCGGGCGGCGCGAATCTTGTTGGGCGCGACCGCGTTGACGCCGGCCGCGGTGTTGATGATGACGATGAACACCGTCGTGTAGATGATCAGGAAGATCTTCGAGCTCTCGCCGATACCAAACCAGATCACGGCGACGGTGATCATGGCGGTGGCGGGAATGAAGCGCAGGAACTCGGTGTAGGGCTCGAGCAGCCGTCGCACGATCGGGAAGGAGCCGATGGCGAGCCCGATCGGGATGCCGATCAGCGAGCCGCCGACGAAGCCGCTGGCGATGCGGGCGAGGCTGGCCGATGACTGCTCCCACAGGGTACCGTCCTCGGCCAGCTCGATGCCCTTGAGGAAGACTTTCCACGGCGTCGGGAACAGCACCGAGGGGATGATCCAGGTCGAGGCGATGTGCCAGATCACGAACAGGCTGGCGAAGCCCGCGATGTAGAGCCCGACGCTGCGCAGGCGGCTCACTGCGACCTCTTGAGAGAAATGGCGACCTCGTCGCGGATCATCTCGTGCACCTGGCGGTAGACCGCGACGAAACGGTCGTGCGTGCGCTCGCGTTCGGCCTCGCTCAAGTCGACCTTGACGATGCCCTTGAGCTTGGAGGCGGGGCCGGCATGCATCACGCCGATCCGGTCGGCGAGGATGATCGCCTCGTCGATGTCGTGGGTGATGAACAGGACGGTCTTCCCGGTCGCAGCGCAGATGCGCTTCAGCTCGCGCTGCATATCGGCGCGGGTATGGGCGTCGAGCGCGGCGAACGGCTCGTCCATCAGCAGCATCTGCGGCTCGTTGGCCAGCACGCGGGCGATCTGGATGCGCTGCTTCATCCCGCCGGACAGCTCGGCCGGGTGCTTGTGGTCCTGGCCGCGCAGGCCAACCAGCTCGAGATAGTGCCGCGCCTTCTTCTCGCGCTCGGCCCGCTTGATGCCTCGCATGCGCAGCCCAAACTCGACGTTGCCCAGCGCCGACAGCCAGCCGTAGAGCGAATCGTCGCCCTGGAAGACCACGCCGCGATCGGCGGCGGGGCCGGCGATCGGATGGCCGCTGATGCGGATCGCACCCGCGCTCACCGGCTCGAAGCCGGCCACCATGTTGAGGACCGTGGTCTTGCCGCACCCGCTGGTGCCAAGCAGGCAGAAGAACTCGCCCGCCTCGATGTCGAGCGAGAAGTCGCGCACGGCGACGTAGTCGCTGCCCTTCAGCGAACGGTAGACCTTGCTGACTTGTGTGAGTTGAACGAGCGCCATCCCGGTGACATGCCTAATGCATTTTCCGGGCCGAAGCATCCATGTATGACGGGGGAGGAGAAACTGCCGCTCCGACGGAGCAGGTATCAGGTCCCACAAAACGTTCGGAAGTTTCGCTGCTCTTCCTCGCTGGGCGGCAGGGCGTAGGCGGCGAACTCCGGTCGCTCCGCGAACGGCTGGGCCAGGACCGTCAGCAATTCATCGAACGGGCCGTAGTCGTCGCGCTCGATCGCGGCGCTCAAGGCTGCTTCGACGCGATGATTGCGCGCGATGTAGATCGGGTTGGCCGAGCGCATGGCGTCGCGCCGCGTCGTCTCGTCCTGCGGCTCCTGGGCAATGCGGTCGCGCCAGAGCTGCTCCCAGGCATCGAACGGCGCCGGCTCTTCGAACAGGCCGCGCGCGGTACCTTCGCCCAGGCGGCGGAACGCCTGGGTGAAGTCGATACCGTTGTCGGCCAGCATCTTGAAGAATGCCTGCGCCAGCTCGCCGTCGCCGTCCTGCTCCGTGAACAGGCCGAGCTTGCGGCGCAGGCCCGCGACCAGCGCGCGGCCGAACTGGACATTGTAGGTCTGCAGCGATTCGTTGGCCTGCTTCAGCGCCTCGTCGGGATCGCCGGAGAACAGCGGCATCATCGCCTCGCCCAGTCGCGCCATGTTCCAGCCGGCGATCTGCGGCTGCTTGGCGTAGGCGTAGCGGCCCATCTGGTCGATCGAGCTGAATACCGTTTCCGGATGGTAGACATCCATGAAGGCGCACGGGCCGTAGTCGATGGTCTCACCGGCGATTGACACGTTGTCGGTGTTCATCACGCCGTGGATGAAGCCGACGCACAGCCACTGGGCGACCAGCGAGGCCTGTCGCGCGATCACTTTTTCGTAAAGGTCGCGATAGCGAGACTCGCTCCCTTGGGCATCCGGGTAGTGCCGCGCGATCACGTGGTCGGCCAGCAGCTTCACGCCGTCGACATCGCCGCGGGCGGCGAAGAACTGGAAGGTGCCGACGCGGATATGGCTCGACGCGACGCGGGTCAGCACCGCGCCGGGCAGCGCCGTCTCGCGATAGACCGGCTCGCCGGTGCTCACCGCTGCGAGCGAGCGCGTGGTCGGCACGCCGAGCGCATACATCGCCTCGCTGATGATGTACTCGCGCAGCACTGGCCCCAGCGCCGCGCGGCCGTCGCCGCGGCGCGAGAACGGCGTCGGGCCCGAGCCCTTGAGCTGGATGTCGCGGCGCACGCCGGTGTTGTCGATCACTTCGCCCAGCAGCAGCGCGCGGCCATCGCCGAGCTGCGGCACGAAGTTGCCGAACTGGTGGCCGGCATAGGCGAGCGCAATCGGCTCGGCGCCCGGCGGCAGCGTGTTGCCGGCCAGCATCGCCACGCCTTCGGGACTTGCCAGCGCCTCGGGGTCGAGACCGAGTTGCAGGGCGAGCGCGCGGTTCAGCTTCACCAGCTTGGGCGTCGCGACCGGCGTCGGCGCGAGTCGCGCATAGAAGCGGTCGGGCAGGCGGGCGTAGCTGTTGTCGAGCGGCCAGGCGCGGGGCGAGAGATCGTCAGGCATGGCGGGGATATAGGGTGTCCTAAGCCGGTCTGCACAGTGTTTCGATCAGCAGCTTGCAACTGCCGATAGTTCTTGCTGCCAAATTGACGGTCCCTGCAAACTTTTGCTGCGGCCGGTAAGAGCCGCGAGCGTTCGGAGGAAAGACCATGTCGCCAGTGCGCCTAGGGCGTCGCACCTTTCTGACGGCTGCGGCGCTGGCCGCACCGGCCATCGCACGGGCGGATACCTACCCGAAGACCGCCGTACGGGTGGTCAACGCCTACAGCCCCGGCGGCACGGCCGACGTCGTCTGCCGCATCCTCTGCCAGACCTTGAGCGAGCGGCTCGGCCAGACCTTTGCTGTCGACAACAAGCCGGGGGCGGCCGGCACGATCGCCGCGCAGATCGTGGCGCGGGCGCCGGCCGACGGCTACACGCTGCTCTACGACGCCACGGCGCATTCGGTGAACCCGTCGCTGTTCAGCAAGTTGCCCTACGACACGCGCCGCGACCTGCTGCCGATGTTCCTGTCGCTACAG